>JBBRQX010000295.1:0-4181 GCA_038225745.1 Pseudanabaenales cyanobacterium
TTCAAGTGTTTATGAACTTAATCAGTAATGCTCTTGATGCTTTGATGGATTTGAAGTCTCATCCTGATTTAATTAAGGAACGCGCTCATATTTTAGTTAAGGAAAATGATCGTGTTGCCTCTGCTAATGTCCAAGCTGAGTTGGCAACTACATGGCAGCCCTTGCTAATGCTGACATCAGCGATCGCCGAAATCGATAATCGTAAATGGATATCGATTAAAGTTGCCGATAATGGCATGGGAATTCCCAAAGAAATTCAAGATCGTATTTTTGATAATTTCTTTACGACCAAGGGGCAAAGTAAGGGAACTGGATTGGGTTTAGCGATTTGTCATCAAATCATTAACCAACAACACAATGGCAAAATTGTGTTGCGATCGCCCTACATGAATAATAACGGTGATGTGACGATTGGTACTGAATTTGAAGTTCTATTACCAATCGAATAGAGAAGCTGTGGCGCACGCGCAGCGTGCGCCACAGCTTCTCACTTGCGCTAGTAATTACTAGCCGTTTTGCGGTGGTGAATTGCGGTTAATCCATTAGATTGCAACAACTTGCCATTTTCCACGATCGCATAGACTAGCCAATGATCGCCACATTCCATCCGTTGAGCAACTCGGCATTCTAAATATGCCAATCCATCGCTCAAAATTAGACCACCTTCCGTTGGCTCTGTCAGAATATCTTTAAAACGATCTTCCGCAGGGGCAAATTTTTTCATGAAGTGTTTGCGAAGTTGCTTGCCTTGCTCAAGAATATTTAAAACAAAGCGATCGCCTTCGTATAAATAAGACTCGATCGCCCGATCTTTGGCAACGGCGATCGTTAAACCAGGCGGATTGAAAGTTGCTTGCGATACCCATGAAGCGAGCATCGCTGTGGAGACTTCACCACGCTGCATGGTTAATACAGACAGAGAGCCAACAATGCGTCCCACTGCTTGCTCAACGGTACTACCTGAGTTGAGAGTTGTCCGCACCTTTTTCGATTGCTTCAGCGCTTGAGCAAAATCGATACCCGTTTCTTCACAAAGCTGTAATGTGGCTTCGGTAGGCGTGAACTTAATCCGCATTGGTTCAAAGGCGAGGGTATAGCCTGCATCTTTTAGCTTGCCAGCGATGATATCTACAGCTTCGCCACTCCAGCCATAGGAGCCGAATACACCTGCTTGATAGCTTTTGGTGGCGGTGGATAGCACAATCCCTAGGGCAGTTTGGACTTGGGTAGGCAAATGTCCTGCCAAAGTGGGTGAACCGATTAAGAAGCCCGATGATTTTTCGATCGCCGTTTTGATTTCTTCAGGTTCTGCATTTTCACAATTAATCAACTCGACCGCAACTCCCGCTTTGGTGATGCCTCTGGCTAAGGCATTAGCGATCGTAGTCGTATTGCCATATGCCGAAGCAAACAGCAATGCAACCGAAATATTTTGTTGCTTTTGCGATTCGCTCCATTGACGATAGAGATTGATCAGTTCATGCAAGCCATAGCGCAGCATTGGGCCATGAGCAGGGGCGTAAAAACTGACAGGAATATTGGTCAACTTATCAAGAGCAGCTTCAACTTGACGGACTTGATTTGCCATCGTGCTATCAAAGTAATAGCGGCGATCGTCTAACAACTGACTCCAACCTTCATCAAATACCTGATCGCCACAAACGTGCGCTCCGAAAAATTTGTCAGTATATAAAATCTGAGTTTTAGAATCGTAAGTGCAAAGCTGATCGGGATAGCGGGGTGTGGAAGTGGGAATAAATTTGAGAATGTGACCTTTACCTAAGTCAAGGCTTTCTTCACCGCGCACAACTTGAATTTTGAGGCTATCCCCAAATGTCTCCCCTAGATTTTGGCGTAAGGCGATCGCCCCTGCATTAGTACAAATAAAGGTAATGCGATTGTTAATTGCTAATAAAGCCTTAAGCGTCTCAATGCGGTTTTGGTTAACATGACCGAGAATCGCATAACTAATATCGAGAATATTGATGCGTTTACGCAATTCATCTAGGTAAATCTCCGTAAATGTCGCGCCAGGGGGATCGATCAACGCTTGCAAGTTGCCTTGAATTAAGAAAGAGTTCGCTGTTGTCCCCTTTTCAAGCGCATATTCAATTTCAAAACGTAGGCGATTCCAACTGCGCGATCGCAAGGCAAAGGTTTCAGCAGCAATATAAATCGCTTGGACATCGCGGGGTTTAGTTTCGATCACGATCGCTATCTCCAGACTTCTAGACTAATAGCTTTAGTTTACTGATTTTTGCGAACCACAAATCACTATTTTTTAATAAATAAGCCAACTTAAAACCTAAAAAGCCGTGGCGCACGCTGCGCTTGCGCCACAGCTTTTTGGGTTTTAAGTTGGTCTACCTACTTAGAGTTTGCATATTTGGCGCGATCGCGAAAATGCGACTTCTCGTGATTGCCAACCAAAGGCAAAATGGCTAATGGAATTGATTTCAGGGACAGCAGCCCGAATCGCTTGCATTTGCACTTCCAATGGTGGACGATTTGTAAAAAATTCATTCCATTGACCTACCAAAATTGGTGCGATCTTGGTTCCACTTGGTGCATATCGGGAAACCCTGCGAACTTGAGCGACAATACAGTCTGGCTTGCCACAAACTGCATATGCCATCGGTTGCCACTCGTAGGCACTGGTGAACAAATGCCAAGGTTGCATCCGTGAGTCAAAGCCATCGCCTACGGGTTGATTACCATCAGAGAAGAAAGCAATACTCGCAGGAATACCTTCACGGAAGACAGGCTGGGAGACGATGCCAAGATAGTGGGTTACACCGATAAAGGCATGACCAACGACAAGTTGCCATAGTTCACTTTGCCAATAGGCGATCGCAGGAGTTTTTTGAGTGGAAGGTTGACGACCTTGCCAAAGCGGTTCTGTTTCTTGAGGATAGAGTTTTTTTAAAGCTTGCAGATCGCTGGGTGTGACATAGCCCTGATTGAGAAAGCGATTAATAAGTTCTCTACCTTGAAAATTTTCAGCGCGATTGCGTAACGCTTGTAATGAAGCTTTTCCATAAATCCAGAGATAGCGAACATTGCTCACCACCGAAGATGCACCCGCGCCGCGTTTGTAGCGTATATAGTCAAACACCACGCCATCGGGTTGACGCTTCACGACTTCATTCACCGCTAAAAACAAATCGCTCTGGGCTTGATAATTATAAGGATCGATAAATAGTTGATTAGTTGTCGGAACTTCATTTTCAGGATTTTTGCCCAAATTTTCAACTACGGAGATTGTGCTGTCACCATTGCGGTTTCGGGCGATCGCATTTTGACGCGCCACCGTTAATTTTGGTAATCCATTAGCATCGAGTCCTTGTGCATAGGCAGTTCCAACGTTCATCGCAAATAGCCACGCATGAACTTTAACCCCGCGTTCTCTTCCTTTGGCGATCGCTAGTTTTAATAAATCCGCATCTTTATATTTGTCAGAATCAATCAGAGAATTCCAAGCCGTCAAATTTTCTGACCGTGGCAAAATAATCTTCCCTTCAGAAATTACTTCTACAAATACTTGGTTATAGCCCCTATTCACAATCCGATCCATCACCTCATCGAGCTTGCCCGACTGCAAATCGCAAGGATATAAACGCAGCCAGATACCTTGCGTCTTCAGCCAAGATTTTTGGCGACAAGCGTTAAGAGCTTGGTTATGTTGCCGCACGATC
Organism: Pseudanabaenales cyanobacterium; assembly: GCA_038225745.1. Lineage (GTDB taxonomy): Bacteria > Cyanobacteriota > Cyanobacteriia > Pseudanabaenales > Pseudanabaenaceae > Pseudanabaena. The sequence continues at coordinate 3,696 of JBBRQX010000295.1, forward strand.
GCTTGATATTCTTTGGTCGCGGCTAGGTTTGCTGGATCTTGAAAAGCGCGTAAACGCAAATTTTCTTTATTAGCGATCGCCTCGCTTTCAAATTGGCAATATTCACCAACTTGAGCAAAAGCTGACTGGGTAATGCTAAGGCCCGATAAGCTCGTGATTAGAGCCATGAAAAAAACTTTGGTTGTGATATTTGCGAACATGTGGCACTTTAAGAATGAGGCTGAAATTGCAGCAATGTTTTGGGGAAATATGGTACTAGACTTTTGACACAATCAAAATCTGACAGGACAACTAATTTTAATTGCCATGACTGATGTTATCAATCCATCAACCGTTGAATCGCCTGAGACTTATTTACAATTTGGCGATCGCTATCGCAACTCTGGCAATATACCCCTCTCCCTAAAAAATTATCAACGCGCCCTAACCATCAATCCAGATTTTGCGGCTGCCTATGAACGAATTGGGGTAATCCATCAACAGCAA
>JBBRQX010000296.1:0-4178 GCA_038225745.1 Pseudanabaenales cyanobacterium
TATTTGATTGCTCAAAAAGTCGATCCCGAAACTAATGAACCATTAGAAGCAGAACAGAGAATCGCCCAACAACAATTACGTCAAGTCGTGGACTACGCCGAAGGTTCAGCTTGTCGGCGCACAATTCTTTTACGTTATTTTGGCGAAAATTTTCATGGTGATTGCGCCAATTGCGATAATTGTCTCACTCCCAAACCAATGGAAGATTGGACAGTAGAAGCGCAGAAGTTTATGTCCTGTATTGCGCGTACTAAAGAAAGATTTGGTGGAACTCATGTTATTGATGTGTTGCGAGGTTCGCGCAAAGAAAAGATTTTGCAACATGGTCACGACCAGCTTTCCACTCATGGCATCGGCAAAGATCGTAGTCTTGATGAATGGCGACAACTTTCGCGATCGCTAGTTCATCAAGGTTTATTAACTCAAACTACTGATGGCTATGGCATTCTCAAACTGAATGATCGCAGTTGGGAAGTGATGCGAAATCAGCGTAATGTGTTATTACCAATTGAACATGATGCGAATCCTGCACCTGTCACTGGAAAAGAAATTGCTGGAGAAAGCGCTAAAGAAAGACCTGTTGATGTGGATATTCTCTTTGAAAGATTGCGCTTACTTCGTAAGAATCTAGCTGATGAACAGAAAGTTCCGCCCTATGTGATTTTTAGCAATGCCACTCTCAATCAAATGGCAGATCAGCAACCCACAACTCATCGGGATTTCGAGAAACTATCAGGAGTTGGCGCGAAAAAACTGGAACAATATGCCGATGATTTTATTGGCATTATTCTTGAACATCATCAACAATATCCGCCTGCGGAACCGACTGAATCTAGTTCATCTAAAGTTAAGCAAGAATCTGTTACATCAAAATCAAAACCATCCAAAGAAAGTACGCAGCGCGAAACCCTAACCATGTATGAGAATGGCTTAGATATCGATGAAATTGCCCGCGATCGCCATCTTAAATCCGCAACAATTTGGACGCATCTAGTGCAATTGCTTGAGTCTGGCTATGCGATTAATTGCGATCGCCTTGTGCTACCAGAGCGACAATCGGTAATTTATGAAGCATTAGAAGTAATCGGTGGTGATTCCCTCCGCAATCTCTTCGATCATTTGCGCGAAGAATATACTTATGATGAAATCAAAATAATTCGGGCGATCTGGCAAAACGAGAAAGAGCCTTTATAGGCATCTCCTCAATATTCAGGGGTGAAGAATTATAGAACCCATTTGGTATCTTAGGAAGGTTGGGCAAGAAGCTTAAGCCTGATGAGAAAGCCTGAATCTAGGGTATTTCTCTGTAACTCCATATCATTCATGGGAACGCGGATTGGACGAACATACGAATGGATTAATCAGGCAATTTTATCCCAAATCCACGAACTTCAGAATAGTGGAGGAAGAGGACTTCCAGAAGATTATGAATTTGATCAACCATAGACCAAGAAAATCTCTTGACTATCACACGCCTCATGAAGTATTCTCTGGAGCATCAGAATCTATTGCAATGCAAGTTTGAATTGGCGATATTTGGATTGGTTAAGTTAGAGAATTATTTGAAATAAATAAAAAAAACAATGAAGATGATTGAATTTGCAGTTAATGGCACTTTGATGCGAGGACTAGAGCTAAATACTAACTTGCAGAAAGTCGGGGCAATATTTGTTAGAGAAGATATAACTACGGCGATTTATCGGCTTTGGTCGATCGCTGATCGCCATCCTGCAATGTTACGAGTGAGCGAAAATGGACAGGCGATCGCCTTAGAAATCTGGTCAATCACTCTCGAGGCTCTTGGTGAGATTTTATTATCCGAGCCTGCTGGTTTATGTATTGGCAAAGTTATTATCGCTAATGGACAAGAAGTTTTAGGCGTTTTAGGTGAACCATTTTTGTGTGAAGGACAGAAGGAAATCACTGAATATGGTGGGTGGAAAGATTATTGCAATCGGTGATTCTTTAAAAGATGAGGATGCTAGGGCAATCGCGACTGAATTATTCCGCAAGTTTTAAAATTTTTTGCCAATGTGCCTCAGAAATGGGGACAACTGACAGACGGCTAATGCGAATCAAATCACAGCCTTCAAAATCGGGATCTTGTCTGATTTGAGCAAGGGTAACAGGCTGAGAAAGCGATCGCACAGCTTTGACATCAACCACTGCCCGTTTTGGATCATTTAATTGCGGGTCGATATAGGGCAAACTAATCACTTCAGCGATCCCCATGGCGCGGCGTTCACCGCCAGTATGGTAAATCAGCGCTAAATCTTCAGGTTGCATCGTGCGGATATGTTTGAGTGCCAGATTGTTATTTACGTTATCCCAGATCGTTTGGCGATCGCGCTCTAGATCGGCGTAGGAATAAACATCGGGTTCACTTTTGAGGAGCCAATAAGCCATTATTCAAGTTATCGAAACTGCTAACAATTAAAAATACACCCAAAAAGTGTAGTGAGCAGAACACAAGTAAAATTCTTGTAGTTTATAATTAGTGTTGCCCCACGCAGCAATTAAATCAGACATTTAACTCATACTATTTGTTGAAATATTTGCTTTGCGTTATATTTTTTGATAGCAACAATTAATCCGATGGAAATGAGCCGCGTGAATACAAGTCAGTCTAATCAGTCTGGAACTACCAATTTGATCCCTGGCCCTTATTGGCTAGTGGAAGAGCGGGATGCCTGCGGGGTGGGTTTTATTGCAGACAAAGAAGGTCGTGCTAGTCATAAAATTATCAGTAATTCGCTCAAAGCGCTGACTTGTATGGAGCATCGCGGCGGCTGTAGCGCTGACCAAGACTCAGGCGATGGCGCGGGTTTGATGACAGCGATCCCTTGGGGTTTGTTGCAAAAAGAATTTGCGGATTTGGCGATTAATCCTGAGCGTTCGGCACTGGGGATGTTTTTTTTGCCACAGGACAGCGATCGCGCAGCAAAATGTCGTGAAATCACAGCACGAATTGCCGCAGAAGAAGGCTTAAAGTTATTGCGATGGCGGGTTGTGCCTGTGCAGCCGCAAGTATTGGGCGTGCAAGCTAAGGAAAATCAACCACAGATCGAGCAAGCGATTTTCGTGGCGGATGCGATTCATCAAAATTCTGACCAGATTGAAAAAGCGATTTACATTACCCGCCGCCGCACTAAGCTTGAGGTAAAAAATCTTACCCCTGATCAGAATAGTGATTTTTATGTGCCATCTTTTTCTAATGCGACAGTGATTTATAAGGGCATGGTGCGATCGGCGGTGCTAGCCGCTTTTTATGACGATCTCCAAAATCCTGATTATGTATCGGCTTACGCGATTTATCACCGCCGTTTTAGCACGAATACTCTACCAAAATGGCCCCTTGCTCAACCGATGCGGTTTCTTGGTCACAATGGCGAAATTAATACGTTACAAGGGAATACTAATTGGTTCTTAGCGCGTCAGGGCGATCTCGCGCATCCTAATTGGGTGGATGAAAAAGGCGATCGCCTCAAAGGTTTGTTACCAATTCTCAAACCAAATGAGAGCGATTCGGCTACTTTAGATCACGTTTTTGAGTTGTTGATTGAGACAGGGCGTAGTCCACTCGAAGCGATGATGATCCTTGTGCCAGAGGCTTATGAGAATCAACCAGATTTAAGCGATCGCCCCGAAATTGTTGATTTCTACGAATATTACAGTGGCTTGCAAGAAGCATGGGATGGTCCCGCGTTGCTAGCTTTCAGTGATGGCAAAGTTATCGGCGCAGCGCTCGATCGCAATGGCTTGCGTCCTGCGCGATACATGATTACTAGCGATGGCATGGTGATTGTGAGTTCGGAAGCAGGAACTGTAGATATTCCTGAAATTGAAATCATCGAAAAAGGTCGTCTTGGACCTGGACAGATGATTGCTGTGGATTTACAGACCCATGAGATTTTGCATAATTGGGACATTAAGGAACGGGTTGCTAAGGCTCATCCCTATGGTGAATGGATTAAGCAAAGCCGTAAGGAGCTTGAAGCAAAGCCATTTTACGAAGCGACAACACTGGATGAACAAAAGATTCTTGCCCAGCAAACTGCCTTTGGTTACACTCTTGAAGATGTGGAAATGGTTGTGGAAACCATGGCTCAAGACGGTAAAGAGCCAATTTTCTGTATGGGTGATGATGCGCCTTTAGCATTTCTATCACAACGTCCACA
>JBBRQX010000297.1:0-4149 GCA_038225745.1 Pseudanabaenales cyanobacterium
GAATACTATACAGTAGCTATAGCAGAATCTATTAAGGCTATTAGGTGGCAGACAAATAATGACGATCAAAGGCTGCTTATTTATAACGTCAATGTCCCTCAAGTAAGTAAAAATATTGATATTATTTTATTGAATAAATTTTCGGAAGATACAAAAGGAGCGAAACTTAAGGTCGTTCTTAATGATGCAAACAACTACTTGGTAATTGGTGAATTGAAGGGCGGGATTGATCCTGCTGGAGCCGATGAACACTGGAAAACAGCTAATACTGCCCTGAGTCGAGTACGCTCAGTTTTTAGTGAGTTGCCATTAATTTTTATAGGAGCTGCCATTGAAGCGGCAATGTCCATGGAAATATTTGATCAATATCAAGGTGGAAACCTTGCAAATTGTGCAAATCTAACAAATGACGATCAGCTCTCTACATTGTGTGAATGGTTAATAGGTTTATGAATCAATATTTTGCGACTGTGGCGAGAGGCTTAGAAGCCCTTGCGGCACAGGAATTAGAACAACTAGGCGCTCAGGCTGTTGAAGCGGGATTTTGCGGTGTCAGCTTTGAAGGCGATCGCACTTTACTTTATCGTGTCAATCTCTGGGCGCGGCTACCATTTCGGATCTTAATGCATGTCAATCAATTTGATTGTCTTGACTCTGACGATCTGTATCAAGGGATTAAAGCGATCGACTGGTCAGAATTTTTAACGCCTGAAATGACTTTAGCCGTGAATGCGACGGGCAAAAATGATCATCTCAATCATACGCATTTCACCGCGTTACAAGTCAAAAATGCGATCGTTGATCAACAGAAGGATACATTTGGCGAGCGATCGGATGTAGATGTGCAGGAAGCCGATGTACGAATCGGCGTGCATATTGATGACAATGGTTGCACCGTCAGCCTTGATAGTTCTGGTAGTAGCTTGCACCGTCGCGGTTATCGTCCCGCCGTGGGAGCCGCCCCGCTAAAGGAATCGCTCGCCGCCGCCTTAATCCAGATGTCAGGCTGGCAACCCGATCAGATGTTTTATGATCCCCTTTGTGGTTCAGGAACTTTGCCATTAGAAGCCAGTTTAAAAGCTCTAAATATTGCTCCTGGAATGTTCAGAGATAGTTTTGGATTTGAAACTTGGCTAGACTTCGATCAAGAGCTTTTAGCAAAACTGATTCAAGAAGCGGATGATAGTCGTTTAGATACTTTGCCTGCGCCAATCTGGGGTAGCGATCGCAATCCCGAAGTCGTTGATCAAGCAATTATTAATTCTAAAAATTGCGGCTTATCTAATCATGTCTATTTCTCAGCATTAGACCTTGCAGAAGTAGTTGCTCCTGCTGATAGTGGCGTGCTATTCTGCAACCCTCCCTATGGCGAAAGGTTGGGAAGAGATAGCGATTTGGGAGCTTTTTATAAGCAATTAGGAAATGTTCTCAAGCAGCAATTTAAAGGCTGGACGGCTTTTGTGCTTAGTGGCAACAAGGAGCTATCCCAAACCATTGGACTAAAATCAGCTCAACGCACGGCAGTATTAAATGGAACATTGCCCTGTCAATTAATGAAATATGAACTGTATTGATTATGTTACGAATTACTGAAATCAAACTCCCTCTCGATCATTCTGAAGATGCGCTCAAATCTGCCATTCTTAAAAAGCTGCAAATCTCTGGCGACGATTTAGTTAGCTATTCTATTTTTAAACGTAGTTATGATGCGCGAAAAAAGACAGATATCTATTTGGTCTATATCGTCGATGTAGAAACGACACAAGAGCAGAAACTTAGCGATCGCCTGCAAAAAGATCCCCATGTTAAGCCCACACCAGACATGAGTTATCAATATGTAGCCAAGGCTCCCACCAATTTTGCGAATAATCTCGCAAATCGTCCAATCGTAATCGGTATGGGGCCTGCGGGAATGTTTGCGGGGTTGATGTTGGCGCAAATGGGATTTCGACCAATTATTTTAGAACGCGGTAAAGCAGTACGCGATCGCACTGCTGACACCTTTAATTTCTGGAAAGGAAGAGCCGAATTTAACCCTGAATCTAACGCTCAATTTGGGGAAGGCGGCGCAGGGACTTTTTCTGATGGGAAGCTCTACAGCCAAGTCAAAGACCCCCAGCATTATGGGCGCAAAGTTCTTCATGAATTTGTGAATGCTGGTGCATCTTCTGAAATTTTATATATCAATAAACCGCATATCGGCACACTTAAACTCGTCGGCATCGTCCAAAGTTTTCGCGCCCAAATCGAAGCGCTCGGCGGTGAAATTCGCTTTCAAAGTCGTGTGGAAGATGTTGATATTCAAGATGGCAAGGCGAGGGGAGTCATGCTGGCAAATAGTGAATATATCGCCAGTAATCACATCGTTCTCGCCGTTGGTCATAGCGCTCGTGATACTTTTCAGATGCTTAGCGATCGCGGTGTATATATCGAAGCCAAACCATTCTCCGTCGGCTTTCGGATTGAACATCCGCAAGATCTAATTGACCGCGCCAGATTTGGCGATTATGCAGGAAATAAAACTCTAGGAGCGGCTGATTATAAACTGGTTCACCATTGCCAAAATGGACGCTCTGTTTATAGCTTTTGCATGTGTCCAGGAGGGTTAGTTGTGGCGGCAACTTCAGAAGTTGGTCATGTGGTCACAAATGGCATGAGTCAATATTCGCGTAATGAACGGAATGCGAATAGCGGCATTGTCGTTGGCATCACACCCGATGATTATCCAGCCCATCCCCTTGCAGGTATTGATTTGCAACGTCGCTTAGAGTCCCGCGCTTTTGAGCTTGGCGGTGGAACTTACGCCGCCCCAGCCCAATTAGTCGGTGATTTTCTCGCCGATCGTCCTTCTCAAAATCTTGGTAAAGTACATCCTTCCTATGGTCCTAATATCTATTTGTGCGATTTGAGCGAGAGTTTACCTGATTATGCGATCGCCGCTATCCGTGAAGCTCTTCCCGCCTTTAACAAACAAATTAAAGGTTTTGCGATGGATGATGCGATGCTGACAGGAGTAGAAACGCGCACTTCTTCGCCAATTAGAATTAAACGCAATGATAATTATCAAAGTCTAAATGTCGAAGGTCTGTTTCCTACTGGTGAAGGTGCAGGATATGCAGGTGGTATTCTTTCGGCAGGAATTGATGGAATTAAGGTGGCGGAAGCTGTGGCTTTAAGTATTTTGAGCAAATAGTTATGTTGCTAATTGAATAAACAAGCGGCTTAAGCCCCTTGTCTATTCAAAATTGCCATTGTGTATAGCTTATTTCTACAAGCTGCTAAGGGTCGCAAACCAAATAACTCACGCAATTCCAAATATGGTTCGGCGGGCTTCGCCCGCTGAACCATATTTGGGTTTTATTTAACTTACGATCTTAAATCAAGGCTTTTTGATTTAAAAATCGTCGTCATAGCTGCCGCTACTGCCACCACTTGCCGCTTCATTGTCTTTGCGAGAGCCAAGTAAATCCAGCTTATCAACGCGAATTACAGGCTTTTGACGCTCATCGCCTGTAGTGCGATCGTTCCAGCGATCAAACTTAAGCGAGCCTGAAATACCAATAAGGCTGCCTTTTTTGACGTAGTTAGCCGCAACCTCTGCGGTTTTGTCCCATACTTCTAAGTCAAACCAGTCTGTTTCTGTTTTAGTGCGATTGACGGCGATCGCGAAATTGCAAACCACTTTGCCAGACTCAAAATATTTGACTTCAGGATCGCGTCCTGCTCGTCCCACTAGATAAACTTTGTTTAGACTCATACGACAAATATTAGCAAAAAATAGGTAATAGATACCTGTATTTTATCCGTTTTTCGGCACTGGTGTAGACCTAATAAAAACTCTTAAAACTCCAAAAGCTGTAGCGCACGCTGCTCGTGCGCTACAGCTTTTGGAGTTTGTTTTTTTATTGTATTTACACCAGTACCGCCTATAAAACTCACTATGCGACTTGGTTTTGCTGTTACATTGTTTTTGTCATCGTGATTATCATGCACAGCGTTCGTAGATTTTATGGCAAAGCAAGGGCAGCAGCAACTAGATTTCGGGTTGGAGTCTAAAGGGGAAAATATCATACCAACATCATTGCATACCGAAATGCAGCGATCGTACTTAGAGTATGCGATGAGCGTGATTGTCGGTCGTGCTTTGCC
>JBBRQX010000298.1:0-4144 GCA_038225745.1 Pseudanabaenales cyanobacterium
ATCTGCTTGGTATTCGTGTTTTAGAGCGCATGTAAAACCCGCTCCCGCGAGAGAACTCATATTTTTATAGATGAGGGGCGATCGCATTTTATTGGTCTATAATTGGGTTATAAGTAATTTTTCGTTTTCCAAAGAGGATAAATTTAATGAAACGATGGGAAACTTTAGTGTAAGTGGAAAGAGAAGCTGGTAAAGTAAGTGGAGCTTGGATATTTCGGAATACGAGGGTTCCTGTTTCGGCATTGTTTGAAAACTTGCGTGATGGCGCAACCGTAGAAGAATTTTTGAACTGGTTTCCTCCTGTCCAAAGATATCAGGTTGAGGCTGTACTAAATTATGAACTTGAGATGTTAGCGATTGCGGCTTAATTATAAAAAAGGATCGCAGTTGGTGATTATATGGAGATTTCCATACGCATGAATTAAGAGCCATCGACTCAAATCCCCTATTCGCTAGGGGAGGAGATCAACTGGAAACAACTGGTTAAGGACTATCTCAGGAATAATTCTTTAAAGCTATATACAGTAGGAAAAATTTATGAATCCCCCCTACTGTATAGCTTTGCAAGCGATCGCTTACAAAACCTGAACCTGCATACTTTCCCATTGTGAAGCGCTATAGGTTTTTAGCTGCAATGCATGAATTGCGCCAGTATCTAGATGCTCTTGGATCGCACTATAAACCAACTTGTGTTGCTTAATCATCGATAAGCCTTCAAATTGTTCCGCTACCACGATCGCCGAAAAGTGTTGACCATCATGATTGGGATCTTCGACCTGAATTTTCGCGTTAGGCAACACGCTAGCGATTAGTTCCGCGATATTATTGTGAGAAATCATGGTCAATGGACTCAAAATGTAAGTGATCATTCACATTGTGACACAAGGTTAGAGCGCTTCTCGCCTTAAAATGGACTATAAAGTTTTAGTTGCGATCGCGCCTTCGGTGCGAAAACGACTAAAGCACTATCTCAAGACTTTTGGATTAGAAATAAAGATTTGATGAAAATCGCAACTTGGAATGTTAACTCAGTTCGCACCAGAATTAATCATGTTTGTGATTGGTTGCAAGCAAATCCTGAGGTAGATGTATTGTGTTTACAGGAGACAAAGGTAATCGACGCTGATTTTCCCCACGCGCCATTTACTGAGTTAGGTTATCAGACTTACATTTATGGCCAGAAATCCTATAACGGCGTGGCGATGATCTCGCGATCGCCTTTAAAGGATATTCAAACAGGTTTTGCATCGGTATTAGGCGAAATTAATGAACCTAATTTGGATGAACAGAAGCGCTTGATTACGGCTAAATTTGGCGATGTGCAAATTGTGAATATGTATGTTCCCAACGGCTCAGAAGTGGGGAGTGAGAAATATGAATACAAGTTGCGCTGGTTGAAGTTATTAAAAGAATATTTGCAAACTTTGCTAGCTCAAAATTCCAACGTGCTAATTTGCGGTGATTTTAATGTGGCGATCGCCGATCTGGATATTTACGATCCCAAGGGTCGCGAAAACAAGGTGATGTCTACTGACGTTGAGCGTGTTGCCTTAGATGAAGTCTTAAACCTTGGCTTTAAAGATGTGTTCAGAAAATTTGAATCGGGCGGCGGTTACTATAGCTGGTGGGATTATCGTTCGGGTGGATTTAGTCGCAATCGTGGCTGGCGGATTGATTACCATTTCTTAACCGAGTCACTTTATAATCGCGCTACGGCTAGTGCGATCGATGTCGAACCACGCAAGCTCATCCAACCTAGCGATCACACTCCTGTAATTGTCACAATTGATTGATAATATTTTGTAAGCGCAAAGCGCTTACAAAACGCTTTTTAGATGTATACAAGAGGTTTTGGCTATGAAATATCGTATCTTTTTGGCGATCGCTCTTCTTATTTTATTTTTGTTCCCCTCACCCGCATGGGCGGCAAATCCTAGCCAAGTTATCCAATTACAAACCACTAGAAGCTGTCAAGTTTGTGATTTGACAGGAGCATATTTACCAGTGAGCAAATTAGACTACACCTATCTACTTGCCGCCGATCTCAGTCGGGCGAACCTATTAGGCGCGAGTATTACATTCTCTAATCTCAGTCGAGCAAATCTCAATGGCGCAAATTTGAGCTATGTCAATTTCAAGCGTACCAAAATGTTATTGACAGATTTTAGTAACGCAATTTTTGATAAAACCGATCTTACTGAAGCTGATCTAACCAGTGCCACGATATCAGAAGCACAGTTAGCAAAAGCGAAGTTATGTAAAACAGTCTTATCGAATGGATTAATATCCAATCGCGATTGTTGAATAGCGATCGCTATTCATTGGCAAGATGCTTTAATGCCTCACCAGTGACTCGACATATCCGCCAATCTGGTAGAACTTCAGCACCAATGCGCGTATAAAAGGCGATCGCGGGTTGATTCCAATCCAAAACTGACCACTCAAAGCGCCCATATTCTCGCGCTATGGCAATTTGGGCAAGGTTACTAATCAGCGCTTTTCCAAGCCCCATCCCGCGATATTCTGACAACACAAATAAATCTTCTAGGTAGATTCCGCGACGGGTGAGGAATGTAGAATAATTCGTAAAGAAGAGAGCAAAACCGACGATGTGATCCGAATCTGTCTCGGCAACGATCGCCTCAATACAAGGCTTTGCACCAAACAGATCTTCTTGTAAAGTTTCGATGTCGCCTGTCACCTTATCAGAAAGCTTCTCATAGTCAGCGAGTGCCAAGATTAGCGAGAATATTGCAGGAACATCGTTAATAGTGGCAGGACGAATCGTAAATTTAGCTTGCATGGCTATTACAGCTCCCTATAAAAGATATTTCTGGATGGTGAAATATTAACTCGTTAGCCATGAAGGGCGATCATCAAAAATCTCCACAAATATCAATCATCAAGATGAATTATCAAACAGGTTAACAAATCTCAGTCATGCTTAACACTTTGTAATAAATTTGTAATACAATAGAGGCTGACTCTACACAGTAACTTCTATGTTGGAACCTTCACTAGCCTTAACAAACCAAGATTCAACTATTCCACAAACCACAGAAACATGGTCATTGCAGGTTCCAGCTTTTTCTCCAGCTAAGCCAGATCGCGACTACATGGGCGAAACCCTCAGCAATGAGGACTTTGCCCCGACCGATAGTTTTATCAGTCGTCATATTGGCGCTAGCTCAACAGAAATTCAGGAAATGCTAGCGGCGATCGGTTATGACTCGATCGCCGAAATGATCGCCAACACTGTACCTGATGCGATTAGAATCAAGCAGCCATTGCAGTTAGGGGCAGCACGGGGTGAATATGAACTGCTGCAAGAGTTAAAAGCGATCGCATCCAAAAATGAAGTCTGGCGATCGTATATTGGTACAGGCTATGCCAACTGCATCACGCCACCAATTATTCAGCGCAATATTTTAGAAAATCCTGGTTGGTATACGCAGTACACGCCCTATCAAGCCGAAATTGCTCAAGGACGTTTGGAGGCTTTGCTGAATTTCCAAACCATGATTATTGATTTAACAGGTTTAGAAATCGCTAATGCTTCGCTTTTAGATGAAGGAACGGCGGCGGCGGAAGCGATGAGCATGGCGGCTGGGTTAGCCAAGAATAAGGGAAACAAGTTTTTTGTGTCTAGTGATTGCCATCCGCAGACGATCGCTGTTGTTGAAACTCGTGCGATTCCATTGGGAATTGAAGTGATTATTGCCAAGCATGATCATTTTGAATTTGATAAAAACTATTTCGGTGCTTTGTTGCAATATCCTGCTAGTGATGGCGCGATTTATGATTACAGCGAATGTATTTCGCAAATTCATGCTCATGGTGGTTTAGCGATCGTGGCGGCGGATTTATTAGCTCTGACCTTGATTAAGGCTCCTGCTGAGTTTGGTGCAGATATTGCGATCGGTAGCGCTCAGAGATTTGGAGTTCCCTTTGGTTATGGTGGGCCTCACGCCGCTTATATGGCGACAAAAGATGCTTATAAGCGCCAGATGCCAGGGCGGATGATTGGGGTTTCTAAGGATGTGCATGGTCGCCCTGCCCTGCGTTTAGCATTGCAAACTCGTGAGCAGCATATCCGCCGAGACAAAGCCACCAGTAATATTTGTACGGCTCAAGTTCTGTTAGC
>JBBRQX010000299.1:0-4134 GCA_038225745.1 Pseudanabaenales cyanobacterium
GAGCTTGATTCATACGATCGCTTAGTGCTTTGACGATCGACGCAGAGCGCTGATCGGGCAGACTGCTCGTGGAAAATACATAGGCGCGTTCTAGTAATTTGTCACGCAAATTAGGATTTAACCATGCTGAAATCACCATTTCTAGAGGAGTTTGGGGATTTTGTTTGACTGATTGCAAGGCGTTAGTGTCATTGGCGATCGCATTGGCTAGTAATATCGCTGTGGGATTCTCCGTTTGCTTGAGTTCTGCAATAGCATTAGGATTGCCATTCCACCATCTCAATGCGGCAAGGCTCGTGGTTTTGCTGGGATTATTGCGGTAGGAGTTTTCCAGATTGGCGACGATTTGGGGATAAAGAGGCTGAAAAGTTGGATTTGTCCAAATTGGACTGGTAATAAAAATAGGATCGTTAATTACTTCCGTGGTCATGGCGGCGATCGCTTCTGTCGTTTTCCCTTGACGTAATAGACTTATGCCTAAACCGAAGGAAAGCGATCGCTTGAGCGGAAACAGTTTTAAACCCCGACGAAAATATGTCTCTGCGTCTTGATTGGAACTGGTTGAATTTTGTTGAAGACTTAGCCATGCGGCGGCATTATATCCTACTTCGTTATTAGGATTGGTGGCGATCGCGGTTTTAATCCATGCCAAACCATCTTTTCGCCATGCTGGTGACTGTGGCAGATTTTGATAAGTAATCCCCAGATCGGCTAAGTTCCATCCCAACTGGTAGGGATAGTAAGGTTCCCAAGGGGCAAGTTGATGCGCAAATTTGAGACGATTTTGGAACTTATCAATTGAGGCGATCGCTTCAGATAGATATTCTTGCTTCCCTGTTTCCAAATCTAATTTTGCCGTTGATAGATTGATAAAGCCCACACTTGATGCTTGCCAAGCCGTATTCACGGGAACTAGCCAAGCGATCGCTGCTCCTAAATAAACTGTGGCAATCATGGCAAGCCAGAAGCGCGGCTGTTTTTGATGACCGAGGCTAATTAATTCACCTGTATGGATTTGTCCTAAATAAGCGAGACTTGCCAACACAATTACTAAGCTGCCACTAATCGCAGGTACATCAAGCTGATAGTCGGTAATTGCCAACATGCCGTAACCGATCAAACTACCAAATAAGCCATAGGCGATCGCCTGTTCTTGTGGGTTAGCTTGCCAAGTTGGCGATTTATGTAATTTGATAAACAGAGCGATAATTGCTACTAATAAAAACACAAAAGTAATCACTGCGCCGATTCCCAGTTCTGCCCAAAGATGCACGGGTGTACTATGTAATTGAAATAAGATTTCGGCTTCGCGTCCCGCCCATTGCGGACGATATTGCTGATAGAACATGATTGCGGAACCTGCTCCCACCCCAAACAACCAGTGATCTAAGCCCATCCGCCAGCCCGTATCCGCCGCGATCGCTCTGAATAATAATTCTCCCGAACCTTGAGTAGGATTCGTAGAACTGGTAATTAATCCTGAGACTAGTGATCGCAAACGGTTATTTGTGGCAATCAAAAATCCGAATATGGCGATCGCGCCGCTACTGCCCCAAAATACTAACCAGCGATCGCCGCGATTACGAAATAAAGCCACAATAATTCCATAGAGAACGATTGCTCCCAGCCCTAAAAATCCGCCGCGTGAACTGGTGGTATATAAATCGATTAGCCCTAAGCCGATCGCTGTTAGCCATAGCGATCGCCAGATTCCCTTTTGGGCGATCGCCAAACTTGCAAAAATCGGCAAAACCAACATCAAAAATCCCGCCACATAATTTTGATGTCCCATCGGAGCCCAGTTGCGAGACTCTAAATCCGAAAAATCGTAACTAAGATTTAGCCCCCATTGATTTAGCTTGGCAAAATTAGCCAAGCGTGGCAGCCATGATTGGCTAATCCACAAAACCAAGCTTTCAATGATTACCACAAATCCTAGTAAGCCCTGAAATCTCAAAATTGGCAAAATTGCCGACTCTCGCTCCGACTTCTCTGTCGTCTTCGGCGGTGTTGTCCGATGCAAAAAATTATTGGTTACATACAGCGCTGCAAAATAGCCGAAGGCAGTCAGGCTATACCACATCCCCTGATTGGGGAACTGCGAAAACATCGTGGATAAGCACAGCGTCACCAAACTAGAAGCGATCGCCCAGTCCAAGCCACTACCTAATAAATAAAATGGTTGTTCGCGCCGCCATAGGTTTAATAAACCTGCGATCGCAAAGCATAGCAATCCTACTTGCCAAAGCAACACCCAAGGAAAAGCCACCATCTGCGTACTGCTATCAGGCAGTAAGGTGAATAAAATATAGGCGGCGAGACCTAACTGGACGATTAACCGACCTGTGTTCATAAAATTTGGCAAACCAATTTGGCGAAATAATCAATCACTGATATTGTGGACGACGCAAAAATCTAGGAATCCCAAAAATAAGCACAGAGATATGCAGTCAAAGGGGCGATCGGTAAACCCGATCGCTGCACTTCAGCATTAGTAATGTGGGACCGCAAAATTGTTTGACATTGAGCCAAAAACTTTGGCTTTTCTGGCGTTTTAGATTTCAGTTGTTTAAGTTGATTTACAACAACAGGGTTGATACTACTTACAGAAAGCTCAGCCCTTTGTTGGAATTCTAACCGTCTGCTGATTTGAACTAATTCAGAGCGGTAAGCTTTGAGACGGTCTTGAGAATTGGCGTATAACAGAGATTCAGAGGGAATTTCCTCTAACATTTTTATAGCTTGTTGACGCTTTTCTTGGGCAGATTTCCAAACTGTTGATTTGTGCGGTGGGTTTTGGGATAGCTTAGCTGCTTCAAGGGTAATGTTTTTCGCTGACTCTAAATTTTTATTTGCCTCCTGTTCAACATTGATCTTGCGATCAAAATCGGCTAATTTTGGTCGCAAAGTTGTCAACTCGGACTGAGCATCGGCATATAGCGAAGCAGGGCGATCGGGAATTTCTTCTAGTTGTGAAACTATAGCTTGTAGTCGATTGCGTGTCTCAGTAAGTGTTTCCAACTTCGTGATTTTTTTCAGATTAATGTCTTCATTACCAAAGCTACGTGCATTCACTAAATATTGCTGCTGGTTTGAACGATCCCACACCAACCATCCACAAATTCCTAATACAGCGATCGCAACGAAAGCAAAAGCTACAGAAAAAAGTAATGACTTATTCTTGTTCTTAGAGGAATCATTTTGCAGTATCTCAACTTCTGGTTCGACCACACTAGCGGGGTTTTTACGAGTACGTCTGGGTGGTGGCAATGGCATAGGTATTGCCAGTAACGTTGGAGAATCTAAAGTGAAGTCCTCATCTGTCTGAGCATTATTTTGTTGAAGGGGCGATCGTTGATTTAATTCTTGACTATCTACTTCAAAAAGTTCTGCCTCAAAAGAGTCTAGGTCAGAGGTGTTTTGCTGGAGACCATCTAATTTAAATGCTTCTAAATCTAGATCTTCTAAATCAAAATTCTCAGTTGTGATATCGTCGATTTTAGAGTTATTAATTTCATGGGTAGATTGAGCTGTTTTAAGATCGTCCTCAATGCTACTCTTAAAGCTCTGTAAATCATTATCAGTAAGAAAATCGGCTTCAAGGTTTTCAGACTGAGTTATAGTCTCATCATTGTCAACAGAAAATGACAGATTTTCTATTACTCCGATATCATTGAAATCTTGCAATTCGTCTAGATCTAGTTCAATTAACGGCAAAGGTGGCTTAATTTCTGACGTTTTTTGCCATTCGGGATGCTTTGCTCCAGCTAACCTCCCATAGACAACTAAGCAGTCTGCCCCCTCTATTGGCAGCTTATCAATACGGCGTTTCACCATATCATAGAGAAACGCATAATCAAGATCGTCACCTTCTTCTCTAGTGATCAGCACATGCAACTGAGATTGTTTACGGCGGATTTGGGTTTTTACCTTGTAGTTTTGAAGGTCTTCCTGTATCGCGTTGACAATGCTAGCCTCGTCCATCTTGAGATCCTCATCCTTGCGTTTTGATCGCGCATATTAAACGAAAAGCTATACCAATATCCAATCAAATGACTACAAAAAGATGAACTCTTTGCTGCAAATTTATACCATACCCCGACGTTGGTGGACAGAGTTTTCTTTGCAAACCAA
>JBBRQX010000300.1:0-4124 GCA_038225745.1 Pseudanabaenales cyanobacterium
ACCCCTAACCCCTCTCCTTGCAAAGGAGAGGGGAACAAGAAAAAATTCTGGCTCCCCTTCTCCTTGCAAGGAGAAGGGGCTGGGGGATGTGGTGCATTTTCTTTCCGCGCAAGTTAACAAAAAGATGTGGCGCACGCTGCGCGTGCGCCACATCTTTTGTTAACTTACTTTAGCTTGAGCCTGCTTCCATTTCCAAATCACACCTGAAAGAGAATTGGTCAGAACATGTGCCACGATCGCCGACAACAGATTGCCTGTATATATAGTCACCGCGCCGAGCATCATCCCCACCGCGATCGCCCAAACTGTATAGGATAGATGCTTAGCACTTGCCATATGCAAAGCGCCAAAGACAACACTGGTAATAATTAAAGCAATTCCATTCATGCCAAGGGCAGGTAACGCCACACCGCGAAATAGCATCTCTTCGCTCAATCCTGGTAATAGCCCTAACCAAAGTAAATCGATTGGCTCTAATGGTTTGAGTACCATTTCCAGATATTCTGTCGCCGCAATCCGATAGCTTTCCCACAACTCAAAAATCACACTACTGAGCAGTGCTACTCCTAATCCTATCCCCACCCCGATTGCTGCGTGTTCTGATTGCCAATAAAGCGGAACCATTGGTATACCTGTGAAGTAAACCCAACCTTTAGAGATTCCTAAAAAAATAATTGCGGTAACTGCCAGCGCAATTAAAACCTGCGATCGCGATAGAGTTTGGTCTTTCTTGTCAAAATTTGGTTGAGGAGTTTGTGAGAATAGGGACATAGCAAAGGTCTTATAGATTTATTTTAAATTTAATTGAGAACTGAAACGAGGCGATCAATATCAGCAGTAGAAGTAAGATAATGAATGGAAGCTCTTAAACAATCAGGATCGGCAAGCGCCCGAATTAAAATTTGATGTTCTGATTCCAATTGTTTAGCGATTAGAGAATGAGACTTTTGCGCGATCGCCCCTTTCGCTAATTCTTGATTAACTTTAAAGGAAATCAGTCCCGACTCTGGTGGTAGTTGCCTTATGCAATCAATGTGGGGCAGATCATTGAGTTTTTCCCATAGAATTTTACTCAATTGACAAATCCGTTCATAGCGCTGAAGTTGTGATCCCCAACTATTAGCATGGGCGATCGCGATTCGCATCGATTCATAGAGCGGATAGGTGGAGCTAGCCACCTCAAACTTAGCGCCATCCTCTCGCCATTGCGGGATTGGCGTTTTAGCTGTGAGTCCACGCCAGCCCACAAATACAGGCTCAACGCGATCAAATATTTCTGGGCGAATATACAAAGCTCCCAATCCTAGAGGCGCACACCACCATTTATGGGTTGTGAATGCATAAAAATCTGCGGCGATATCATCAAGGTTAAGTGGCAATACTCCCACGGACTGCGCGGCATCAACGGCAACGAAGACATCGCGAGCGTGGCACGCCTTCGAGATCGCTTTCAGTGGCAAAACCTGACCCGTATTCCAACAAATATGACTCAGCATCACCATCCGAGTTTTGGGTTGCAAATGCTGTACTAATAGATCTACAACCGATTCGCTATCTTCAGCATTAGCATTGCGCGTATTCGTCAAAGGGAAATAATCAATTTCGATACCAAAGCGTTTTTGAATCTGGACAGCACCAGCAATGATCCCCGGATGCTCACAATCCGACAGTAATAGGCGATCGCCTTGTTGCCAATCCACCGCCCAAAGTGCAATATTACAGCCCACAGTCGTATTTTCAGTAAGCGTAATTGTCGTTGGGCTGACTTGAAATTCTTGGGCGATCGCCGCTTTAGTCGCATTATATTCGGCAACCATCCAGTCACCCGCCGCACTAGAGAAGCAGCCTAGCGTCTCAATGTGACGAAAATTTTTGGCGATCGCCTCTAGCGCCTCTTCACACATCACGCCCTGTCCGCCATAATTAAAATAAGTACGGTTTTTAATTCCTAAAGCAGGAAAATGCGATCGGTGAGAGAATAGGGCTAATTCGCAATCGGGTTCTAAGTTGTCAGGTTCTAAAATATTAGAAAGTGCTGCTGAAGAAATCAAAACCAACTCCTAATCAAATATTCAGCTATTATTTATTCTATCGCGACTTGCAACCAAGCGAAACTTAAGGAAGCCTAATGATATCTAGTCTTAAAGATTTGATCGCAAAACCTATAGACAAAAAATTGCGGTTTTTACCTTTTGCTTTGGTCGGGCTGGTCGCGTTTGCGATCAACTCCAATTCTGATCTGCATCCTTATCTGCAAATTTCTATAGTCTTATTCGAGGCAAAACTGGGAATCCTCATAGTATATTTTCTAGCTAAGAAGCTTTCTAAGCCTGTAAGATGAGCCTGTAATTACATTTTAAAGATATCAATAATAAAGATATTAAAGGGATAATATAGAGAAATGTCAATGAGAACGAAAACTGCGGCAATTCTTTGGTGCTTTTTCTTAGGAGCATTTGGAGGGCATAAATTTTATCTAGGACAAACTGGTTGGGCAATAATGTATCTATTATTTTGCTGGACAGGTATCCCATCTTTCGCCGCATTTATTGAACTGATTGTGCTTCTAGTCATGCCCGAATCGGACTTTAATCGTAGGTTCAATGGTGTGATCGCTGAAGCTAAATCGTCGGTCAGAGACTCTACCGCAGCACTCGGCGATCTCAAAAGACTTTATGATGATGGCATCATTACTGCCGAAGAATACGAAGAAAAACGGAAAAAGCTACTTAAGAATATTTAATATTATGTCTAAACCTTTATGGTTCGATCAAACACCTGCGTGGGTTTGGTGGTCTTTTTTTCCAGCATTGGGCGGTGGTGCGATCGCCTATGCTGGGGTAAAGTCTGGCTCAAATATTTGGATTGGTGTCGGTGCAGGCTTTGTGGCGATCGCGATTATTTTCTCTTCATCTTCATTTGCAACATTGATCTGGATGGCTCAGATTGCCACGGCTCTTATGATTAAGCGTGAATACCTAACCAAGACCTATCCCGCTAATTTGCCATTACCCGAAGACCCTAAACTATTTAAGGCGATCGCTGCTACACGCCCCAAAGTTGATATTAATGCTTGCTCCAAGAACGATTTGGTAAACGTTTTAGGCTTACCAATTGTTTATGCCAATGATATCGAATCCTTACGCAGTGAAGGACATATTTTCACTAGTCTTGAAGAACTCCACGATATTCTCGAAATTCCTAACTCGACACTCAAAAAAATTGAACCAATGGTAGTCTTTAGCTATGACTATCGCCAAGAAGTAGGTTATTCATGGAAGCGAGTTAACTCCATGTCTGCCGATGAATTGATGGCGATCGGCATGGATGCGAAAGTGGCGATCGCGATCGCCGCCGAGCGTCAACTTCGTGGCGAGTTTAAATCGATCATGGACATCAAAAAACGTACAGGAATTCCTTTTAGCGCTTATCGACAACTTACTTAAACACGACTTTAAGATTATGATATTTTTTGGAGCATCTCTCAAAGAAAATCTCGCCAAACATCAACTATGGCTAGAGAGTCACGGCAATCAAGGTCAAAGATTTAGTGCGGCTGGAGCTAATTTTGAGAAAGCCGATCTAAGCGGCGCGAATCTTAGTAAAGCCAATCTCAGTGGCGCGAATCTTAGTGAGGTTAACCTCAGTGGCGCGAATCTGATTGAAACAACTTTATTTGGTGCAAAGCTGAGTGGTGCAAAGCTGAGTGGTGCAAATCTAAATGCTGCCAATCTGAGTAGCGCATCGTTGAGTGGTGTAGAACTTCAAGGCGCAACCCTCAAGGACGCTATTTTGATAGAATCACTCCTTTGTGAAGCAAATCTAGCTGGTGCGGATCTTAGTAATACTGACTTACACAAAGCTAATCTCAGTCTTGGTATTCCAGAATTTTTGAAGGCTAAAAATATTCAGTTACTCTTGATTGGCGGTGGAATTCCTTTTGTGTCGATCAATCAGACGAACCTCAAAGAAGCAAATCTGAGTGGCGCAAATCTGAGTGAAGCAAATCTTGATTTTGCTAATCTGTCTGAGGCTAATCTGACTGGTGCGGATCTGACTAAGGCAAAACTATTTGCGGTCGATCTCAGCAAAGCAAATCTCTTTAGTGCCGATCTATTTCGAGT
>JBBRQX010000301.1:0-4123 GCA_038225745.1 Pseudanabaenales cyanobacterium
AAACTTGTCAAACTCAAATACACCCATTGGGCCATTCCAAATTGCAGATTTGCATTCAGCAAGCGCCGCTTGGAATACCTTGATCGAGTCAGGTCCAATGTCCAAGCCCATCCAACCATCAGGAATATTATCAATGCTGACGGTTTGAGCATTAGCGTCGGGCTTGAAATTGTCAGCAACAACAACATCGGTAGGTAATAAGAACTTCACACCACGTTCTGCGGCTTTCTTTTCGAGGGCGCGAGCCAAGTCTAGCTTATCGTCTTCAACCAAAGACTTCCCAACATTCAAGCCACGAGCTTTGTAAAAAGTAAAGATCATGCCGCCGCCGAGTAGCAAATAATCGACCTTGTCGAGTAAGGTTTCGATCACACCGATTTTGCTGGAGACTTTAGAACCACCAACGATCGCCGCCAAAGGACGCTTAGGATTGTCGATCGCACCACTGAGATATTGCAATTCTTTATCGAGTAAGAAACCTGCAACCGAGATACTAATAAACTTAGTTACGCCTTCAGTCGAAGCATGGGCGCGGTGAGCAGTCCCAAAAGCGTCATTTACATAGATATCAGCCAGAGAAGCCAATTTTTTAGCAAACTCAGGATCGTTTTTTTCTTCTTCAGGATGAAAACGCACATTTTCCAACAAAGCAACATCGCCATCGTTGAGAGCATTTACTTGCGAAGCCACGACATCACCGATGCAATCATCGGTTTTTAAGACAGGCTTACCCAGCAATTCCGACAAGCGTACTGCGACAGGATTGAGACGAAGGCTTTCGGTGACACCCTTGGGTCGCCCAAAGTGACTAGCAAGAATTATCCGAGCGCCAGCGTCGCTAAGATACTTGATTGTTGGCAGGGCGGCTCAAATCCGAGTATCGTCGGTAATTTTGCCGTTTTCGTCTTGAGGAACGTTGAAATCAACTCTTACTAAAACTTTTTTGCCTGCGAGGTCAGCAGCAGTCAAACTTGCAAGATTTTTCTTTGCCATAATTTTTTGTTCTTATTAGTTTTTGCAGTATCTAAAATTACTTTTTCTACAATGTCTTAACGATTTTACAGAAAAGTACGACCAGTTTAGACTCAAAAAATTATGTTAAAAGATCGCAAATTAAGTCAAACCCAAATATGATTCGGCGGGCTGCGCCCGCCGAATCATATTTGGGTTTTGAAATGCATACTCCTTTTTTAGTGAAAAATTAGCGGTGAGGCGCTTCGCGCCTCACCGCTAATTTTTCGGTTTTAATATCTATTCTTATGCTGGAAGTAAGTAAGTTATTTGACTTGCGATCCTAAGAGATGGAGAACTTCAGCAAAAGTTCGTTAACTTGATCAGGCACTTCATCCTGAGGGCAATGTCCCGCATTCGCGATCGCCACAAACTCTTTGACACAAGAAAATCTCGTAAACGACGATCGCCCCATTTCTATCGGTTCCCAAGGATCGCGATCGCCCCACAACACGATCGCGTCACAGGGCAGAATTGCTAATAAATCTTCAGGTCTTGGGCCCTGTGAATAGCGGACAAAAGCCATAAACACATCGACAGCATTGGGATTTTGAGAAGGTTTAATTAATATCTCAATTAGCTCATCGGTAATCGCTTCTTTGCTCACATAAGCTTGTGACAAGATTTGTCTTACTGATTTGGGTTTTCGCACTTGATCGAAAAATAATTTGGCGATCGCCCGATTCCCCAAAATATTTTGCACCCCTTTCACGCCCACGCGCCTATACCAAGGCAGATCTGATTGATTTTGTTCTTGCAATAATCGCAATGAGCAATTAACTAATACGGTCTTGACAATCAACTCAGGTGCATAGATCGCCGCTTGCATCGCCACCACCGCACCGATCGAATTGCCAACTAATATCGCGCGATCGCCCACCACCTCGCGCACAAAATCCGCAACTTGTTGCCCCCAAGTCTCAAAGGTATAAGGTAGCTCACTCGGCTTTGGCTGAGATGAAGATCCAAATCCAATCAAATCGATCGCATAAACTCTGGCACTTTGCGCTAAAACTGGGACATTCTTGCGCCAATGCCCCACCGAAGCCCCAAAGCCATGAATCAGAACAATTACGGGTTTATCTAAATTTTCTTCTAATCCTTCCGCACAATAACCAATCTCATAGCCGCGCCATGTCCAGAAGCGATCGGCAAACTTACGATATTTAGGAGTTGTTGACATTGGCTTGGGGATAGATTTAGTTCTCTTAGTATTATGACAAAAGTAAACTTATGTGAAGTAACTAGAACTAGCTAATTTCGTCTACCCTATCATTGACTAGAGACTAGCCTCTCGCAACTATATTTAGCTTATTTTGACCCGAACTCATTGTATGTTTGAGAATAGGTATTTTTAAAACTTTTCGATAATTGTTCTTTGGAGATTTAAACGTGGCGATTACTTTATTAGATTACGCTCCAGCATCGCAAAATTCTCGCGTTGCAGGTTTTGGTGTCGGTAACGACAACTCACCTAAAATTTATAACATTGCGAATATTTTCTCTAGTAGTGACATGGGCGAACTCATTGAAGCCGCCTACCGTCAAATGTTTTTTCACGCTTTTGCATCCGATCGCGAAGTTACTCTAGAATCGCAATTGCGTTCTGGCAATATTTCGATCAGACAGTTTGTGCGTGGTCTAGTTCTTTCCAACACCTATAGAACCAGTTTTTATGATAAAAACAGCAACTATCGCTTCGTAGAACAAACTGTACAGCGTGTTCTTGGGCGTGATGTTTATAGCGAAAAAGAAAAGATTGCTTGGTCAGCCGTAGTCATGACCAAGGGCATTGAAGGCTTTATCGATGCATTGCTCGACAGTGATGAGTATCTTGAAGCATTCGGCGATGACACACTTCCTTACCAACGCCGTCGCGTGCTACCTAGCCAAAGAATTGGCGAGATGCCCTTTAACCTCAAATCTCCTCGTTACGATGCTTACTATCGCGCACAGTTGGGCTTCCCTCAACTTGTTTGGCAAAATACCGTGCGTAGCTATGTATCTACTGACAGAACCCCAAAAACAGGCGATCCAGCCTTATTCTTGAACATGGCTCGTGGCATTAATATTCCTCTCATCAACACACCCAAGGTATCTGCTCAAAATATCGATTACGAACGTTTAGTTCCTCGTCGTTAAATCTAGTTTTAAAGATCGATGAGCTTTGCTGATCATTCTTTAAATTTCAGAAAGAAAAGGGAGCGGTTATCGCCCCCTTTTCTTTCTGAAATAAAATTCCTATAAGATTTGTGTCAAAATTAACGCAAATCCTAGTCTAATCTCTTTTCGTTTAATCTTTATTTGTCACTAATGGATATTTATCAATTTCTTGAGCTTTTTGTCGGTCGTTGGCGATCGCAACGCAGCGATCATCAATTTGGCGAGGGAAATGGTAGCGATGTCCGTTCTGTGATTGAGATTACGGTTTTAAGTTTTGATGACCCAGACTTAATTAATATTTGCCAAAAACATGGCATCGATCCGAATACGGCGATCCAGCCAATGAAGATGTCATGGGAAGAAGAATCGCTCAGTAGCAATAAGCCCAAAGGCTATGCCTTAATCGCGC
Organism: Pseudanabaenales cyanobacterium; assembly: GCA_038225745.1. Classification (GTDB taxonomy): domain Bacteria; phylum Cyanobacteriota; class Cyanobacteriia; order Pseudanabaenales; family Pseudanabaenaceae; genus Pseudanabaena. The sequence continues at coordinate 3,584 of JBBRQX010000301.1, forward strand.
CAATACCCGATCCCAATTCACCACAAAAAGGTCTAATTTTGACCCGACAAGGTAAAGGTACTTATGAGCTTGGCACTGATGAAGCTTTAACAATTCAGACTGTTACTACTCAAAACGCGATCGAAGAACGAATTTGGTATGGCAATCCTAACCTAAGATTTCGCGTAGCCACTTTGTTGCAAGGAGATCAAGCCAGCGATCGTCGCGTGCAATCATCAAAATTTTATTCAGAAATTCGTAGTACCGCGCCAAAAGCCTAAAACTCAGAAAGTAGACGCGGCGCATCTACTTTCTGAGTTTTAGGGACAGCTATAAACTAATAAACCCCCCAAAAGATATGGCGCACGCTCCGCGTGCGCCATATCTTTTGGGGGGTTTTCTAGCTACTTATTTTAATAAATGTGAAATTAATGTCCAGACTTCTAAGCCGATAAAACCTGCGAGGAAGACAAAAATCGCAATATTTAAACCAGTTTTAATTTTTTCCATCATGCCTCAGCCAATTATTGATATCGCCAAGTATGTTAGGACACAAAACCC
>JBBRQX010000302.1:0-4122 GCA_038225745.1 Pseudanabaenales cyanobacterium
AAACATCCCTCCTCCGCCAACATCTCACGCTGAAGCCAAGTTACAGTTAGCTCACAACTACGCGCGATCGCAGGTTCTTGCAATCCTGACATCCAGAGATTAGCGAGATATTCCATAATCAAGCCATTGTCATAGAGCATCTTCTCAAAATGTGGCACTGTCCAAGTATGATCGACAGTATAGCGATGCCATCCTCCCGCCACATGGTCAAAAACACCTCCCAAAGCTAAGTCTACCCCGCGCTGTTGAGCTTTCTTTTTCAGAATAGATTGATCAGATTCAAAACGACTTGCAACTAACAAAAAGTTAGCATAGGGAATCATCGGAAAACAAGTTCCATGACTATGATTGGTAACAACTTCAGCACATTTAGCAATTCCATTTGCTAATACCTCATCGCTAATAATCGGTACAGGTGTAAGTTTGTTGATTTGATGCAGATTGCGAACAATTTGATCTTTATAATCTTGGATATCCTGATTGCGATCGTAATAAATTTCTTGAATTGATATCAACACCTGCAAAAAGCCTGGTCGCCCATAACGTGGTTCGATGGGAAAGTATGTACCGCAATAAAAAGGAACTAAATCATCGGGAGCAAGAAATAGATTTAGGGGCCAACCACCACTTCCACCCATAATCTGCACCGCTTGCATATAAATGCTATCTAAGTCAGGACGCTCTTCGCGATCAACTTTAATCGCCACAAAGCGATCGTTCATATAGTCCGCAATCACTGTATCCGAAAATGCCTCATGCTCCATCACCGTACACCAGTGACAGCTAGAGTAGCCGATTGACAACAGAATTGGCTTGTTTTCGGTTCTCGCTTTTGCCAATGCTTCGTCCCCCCAAGGATACCAATCAATTGGGTTATCAGCGTGTTTGCGGAGATAGAGGCTTTGTGACTGCGCGAGACGATTGGACATAATGCAGGATTTGGCTGAAAGACTGATGATTTGTGTAGTAGTGAGTAGAAACTCAAAAAGCTGTAGCACACGCGCAGCGTGCGCTACAGCTTTTTGAGTTTTGGTTTTTATTGTGCCTACCTACTTAGTGTATGACAAAAATGATATTTTGGGGCTTTTCCACCTGCTTTGACTTCTCAAATACACTCTTATCAAATATAAAACTCACAAAGACATGGCGCACGCACAGCGTGCGCCATGTCTTTGTGAGTTTTTTTGCCTAGCTACTTAATCAATGATTCGCTGAAGGTGCGAATTGTTGGCAATGTATCTGTAAACCACCCCAATCCCAATCCTGTCCCCGCAATTATCGCAAGAATAAAGAAATTCCAGCCGCGATTGTTCATGAAAGCGCGAAGTTCAATTCTAGCGACATACATGAGCATTACCCAAACGATGCTAATACCGAGTGATAGTAAAAGTTGCTCTTTTTTGGCAAACACAAATATCACGGCGGCGATCGCCCAACCGACTGAAAATAACCATTCCACACCAAAGGCGATCGCGCCTGTAGGAATCCAAATGCGCCAGTCAGCCTTATGGATAGATAGTAACCAACCGTAGCCAACATAGCCGATTAGTACGAGAGTTAGGGATAACAACGGGAATTTTCGCAAAATATGCATGTTATAGAGGAAACTTGCCTAAACCTTGGCGTAAAATTTGTGGATTCAGGTCATCGGTCAAATCGAGAATAGTGGAAACTTCGTAGTGATAATCGGAGCCATCATCAACAATAATGTCAACTAGCTTCTCAAAATAATCGAATAGTTCCATCTTTGGTAAATTAGTGGGATCGCGATGTTTTTTATCGCGATCGCCAAAATCCTGTTCCTCCAAATCTTCTTCTTTGAGATTCGCTGATGCAGAAACAATGGGATTACCGAGAGACTCAATAATTAACTGTGATATTTGATGATCGGGAACCCGAATTCCTGTGGTTTTACGCTTAGGACTAAGCACCAATTTCGGCACAAGTTTAGTTGCAGGCAAAATGAAGGTAAATGGACCGGGAACTAGACTTCGCATCGTGCGATAGTTCACATCCGATACATTCGCATACTCGGCAATATTTGAAAGGGAAGAACATAAAAATGTAAGCGGCTTATCATTCGACATCTGCTTGAGTTGCCGCACCTTCTGCACAGCCGTTTTAGACATCAAATCACAACCGATCGCATAAACGGTATCGGTGGGATAGAGCATGATCGCGCCGTCTCGTAAAGCCGATACGATTTTGGCGATCGTCCGAGCTTGGGGATTTTCGGGGTGTATTTGGTGGATCGTAGCCATGATTGCGCCTCGCGCTAATTTTTTTAACAGCACGCGCAGCGTGCTTTCCCTAAATATATTCTTTGTTCATCAGAGGCTGTAGCACTTCAGGAATTAGGATACGTCCGTCAGGTTGCTGATAATTTTCGAGAATCGCCGACATCGTGCGTCCGACCGCTAAGCCCGAACCATTGAGCGTATGCAAAAATTCTGTACCCTTCTTTCCCTTACTCTTGAAGCGAATGTTAGCGCGTCTTGATTGGAAGTCATGAAAATTTGAACAACTCGAAATTTCGCGATAGGTATTGGCTGTCGGTAGCCATACTTCGAGGTCATAGCATTTAGCAGCACTGAATCCAATATCGCCTGTGCAAAGCTCGATCACACGATAGGGAAGTTTCAAAGCTTGTAAAATTGATTCGGCATCACGCACCAATTTTTCATGTTCTTCCGCCGAATTTTCGGGCAGTACAAATTTGACGAGTTCGACTTTATTGAACTGGTGCAGTCTGATTAAGCCTCTAGTATCGCGTCCATAACTACCCGCTTCACGGCGAAAACAGGGCGTATAAGCACAATGATGAATTGGTAAGTTTTCACCTTCAAAAACTTCATCACGATACAAGTTTGTAACAGGAACTTCGGCAGTCGGGATCAACCAAAGATCATCTTCCGCACATTTGAATAAATCATCCGCAAATTTAGGGAGTTGCCCTGTCCCTGTCATGCTGGCAGTATTGACTAAAAGCGGCGGCGCAACTTCGATATATCCATTGGCGGTGTGGGTATTCAGCATGAACTGAATTAGAGCGCGTTCGAGGGCGGCTCCTGCACCGATCAAGTTCACAAAACGAGCTTGAGAAATTTTGACGGCGCGTTCAAAGTTGAGAATACCTAATTTCTCGCCAATTTCCCAATGGGGCAGGATATCGGCGCGATCGCCTACATATTTATCTTTATATTCATCACCCCAACGCCGAATTTCCACATTTTCGGTTTCATTGCTACCGATAGGCGTGGTTTCGCTCGGCAAGTTCGGCAAAGTCATTAAGATCGTGTTGCTTTCTTCACGCAGCGCTTTCTCTTTAGGTTCCAGTTCTGCTAACTGTTGTTTGATTTCAGGCGATCGCGCTTTGAGTGCTTGAATTTCATCTTCAGGCGCACCCGATTTCATTTTGATGCCAACTTGCTTACCGATGTCATTGCTTTCGGCTTGCAAATGCGATCGCTGAGTTTCAAGTACACGAACTTCCTGCTCTAGTTCGACCAATCTACTAATGTCGTAACCTTTACCTCGACTGTTGAGGCGAGCTTGCACCTGTTCGGGCTGCGATCGCAAGAGCTTAATGTCTAACACGGACTTTTATCTACCTAAATGCACTCAGAGCATCATAACTTACTGCATTACAGTTAATGCGATCGGCAATTTTTAATATTTTAATTGGGTTTATACTGACTAAAATGCGATCGCCATAAATCACCGTGACTTAAGAAAGCGAATTTAGTAGAGTGTAAGCAAACCAAGAGTTTCTGTATTTACCAGATCTTGAACATCGGGGTAATGCGCTCTTAAAGTATTTTCAATTTCATGAGTTGAGCAATTGCCACGTCTGATCCAAATTACTTTTGGAGGGAAGTTTAACAAGATCAACAACTCATGGTAGTCACTATCTCTGGTGACGATTGTAAGATCATGGGATTTTGCATACTGCCAAATTTGGCGATCTTCTACTCGATCTAAACTCAAATGGTAGACATGGTTGGAATTTGGGAATAAATCTGCTAGTCGATAAACCAATTTTGGCGATAGGTTGTGGTCAAAGAGTAGCTTCATACTCTTATCAAGAGAGTTTGTTGCTCCCGATCGGCAGCATAGCTCAGA
>JBBRQX010000303.1:0-4112 GCA_038225745.1 Pseudanabaenales cyanobacterium
TATATTAGGATATAAAACCCGAATATGGAAGGCGGCGCTCCGCGCCGCCTTCCATATTCTTGAGTTTTGTTTTGTCTTAAGCTGATGCATATCAAAAACCAGAAGATGATTGTGCCGCGCGAAGCGCGGCACAATCATCATGCAACTTAAAGACACATCAGCTTACTCCCAACACCCAAATCATAAGTAGAAAAAAAAGGACTTGCAACGCACGTCCTTTTTTTTCTAACGAAACGTTGCTAATTGTAGCATTTGCTTTTCGTTGGCAATACTCATCACCTGTCGTTTAGAGGCGATCGCAATCCAACCCTTTTCTTTAAGTTTGTCCAACACCTTAGTCGTATCTTCAGGACTCACTTCTGAGAGATCGGCAATATCTTGGACAGGAATATTGAAAATATCAATACCCGTATCCGTTTTGCTGCCATAGGTATCTGCTAAACCAGTCAAAATAGTGGCAATCCGCACCGCAGGTACTTGTTGGCGCAACTGAATGCGCTGATTGGTTTTGCGTAAACGGCGCACCATCAGTTGCAACATTCGATGATGCAATTGCGGATCTTTAAATAAAAACTGAATGAATTTTTGGGCGGGAATGCTTAGGACGCGCACTGGAGTAAAAGCTACAACATCCGTAGATCGAGGCGACTCATCCAGAATCGCCATTTCTCCAAAAAAGTCACCATGACCAAGTATGGCAAGGGTGGTCGCGTCCTGACTTCGTAAAAATCTAACTTTTAACCAGCCAGAAAGAATGAAATATACAGCATTGCCCCAAGCATCTTCCATTAGCACCGCTCGTCCCGCAGGATATTCACGTTCTACTGCTTCCGCGAGGAGCCATTCCAAAGTTTCGATACTGGCCGCATCGAATAGTGGAAATAGCTCTTTGAAGATATCCGTTTGCATGGGAATTTGTTAAAGATCCGATCTGGTGAGTAAGAGATTGGCGATCGCCAAAGTTAAAGGTACTTAAGCACCCATCACTTCGTAACCAGCATCGACATAAATAATTTGTCCAGTTACGGCACTAGACAGGTCACTACCTAAGAAAGTTGCGACATTGCCCACATCATCAGGTGTAACCAGACGACGTAGAGGCGCTGTTTCTTCGTAATGGTGCAACATCTTATGGAAGTCACCGATCGCTGCCGAAGCAAGCGTGCGAATTGGGCCTGCGGAAATGGCGTTGACCCGAATATTATCTGGTCCCATATCGGAAGCGAGGTAACGCACATTCATTTCTAAGGCGGCCTTAGCGATCCCCATCACATTATAGTTAGGGACAACTTTTGCGCCACCAATATAGGTAAGGGTGATTACGCTACCACCGTCTTTTAACAAAGGTCTGGCTGCACGACATAAATGGATCAATGAATAAGCACTGACATCGAGGGCGAGTTGAAAACCTGCGCGGGAAATATCTGTGAAATTGCCAGACAAGTCTTCTTTATTCGCAAAGGCAAGACAATGCACCAAAACATCGATTTTGTCCCATTTCTCCGCAACCAAGGCAAAGAGGTCATCAACTTGGGCATCATCTTGGACATTGCAAGGCAATAAAAAGTCTGGAATCAAGGGATCGGTCAACTCCGCAACCTTACCTTTGTTGCGATCGCGATCGTCTGGTAAATAAGTAATACCCAGCTTAGCGCCAGCCTGATGCAGCTTTTGGGCAATACCCCAAGCGATCGAACGATTGTTGGCGATCCCAGTCACAAGAGCAGTTTTCCCGCTCAAATCTAACAAACCCGTCATGTATATTTCCTAACGTGAACGCAGCGTAATTCGTAATCAAAAACAAGCTTACATTAAAAGCCCATGTTCGCACTTGGTGCAAATACAGCAAGTGCGCGTTGTAAAAAACTGAGGGCTAGGAAGGCAAGCATCGGCGAGAAATCCATACCACCGAGTGGGGGAATGATCGAACGAAATAAATTTAGATAAGGATCGGTAATTTGACTAAGTGCGGCAAAAGGTTGGTTACTCCATTCGATATTTGGAAACCAAGTTAATAAAACCCGAATAAATAGCAAACCCAAATAGATCGAAACAAATGAGCTGAGCGTACCGATAATAATTGGCATAGGAGATTTTTAGGTTATAGAACAATTAGAAAAATAGTTACCACCATTCTACTGAATGCAGCAGAATGATCGATTTTTGGCATTATTTATCATGACCAGTCATGTCCTGCAATGACTCAATCGATGTTTGCTTGCGACCATTTTTACCTTCAGTCGTAGCCAATTCTTGACTCACTGAGTCGATCGCCGCATTTAGTTGCGCGATTTTCTTTTCGAGATTGCGCCGCGCAAATTCGTTAGCAGTCTGAGGCTTATCGAGCGGGCGATCAGATTGTCGCCCAAGCGTCTCATCTTCTGGCTCAGTGAGCTTGATTGCTACCAATGCACCAACCACTCCGCCGACGGCAGCCCCGAAAAGGAAACCGCCCCAAAAATTACCTGAGTTATCTGCCATAGGTTTGACTTAACGATTTCAACAACCTTGAATATTGCTTAAACAGTGAGAATTTTGGCTCATCATATCATTTTGGCTGATCATACACCTCAAAAAATTAGAGACGGCGCGATGCGCCGTCTCTAATTTTTTTCTCTTTGTTAAAAGCAGTGTTGTTTTTGAGTCCTTTCTTTAGTAGCTGACTGCGATCGCTACGGGCGATCCGATTAAAAGTCTATGGCGCGACTTTAGAGGCGATCGCATCTGCCATTTCTTGAGTCCCCACCGACGAGCTACCCGCAGGTGCGAGATCATAGGTGACGTACTTACCTTCGGCGATCACCTCCTCGACTGCTTTTTGGACGCGCAGCGCGGCGGCTGGTTCACCCAAATGTTTGAGCATCAAAACACCTGACAAAATTAAAGCTGTGGGATTGACTTTGTTTTGTCCTGCGTATTTTGGCGCGGAGCCGTGAATTGCCTCAAACACAGCGATCCCATCGCCATAGTTACCACCAGGAGCCACACCCAAGCCACCAATCATCCCCGAAGTAAGGTCAGAGACAATATCTCCATAGAGATTAGGCAATAACAATACATCGTAGAGTTCGGGCTTTTGCATCAACTGCATACACATGTTGTCCACGATGCGATCTTCAAACTCAATCTCAGGATAAGACTTAGCGACATCACGAGCCACTTCCAAAAATAGCCCATCGGTAAATTTCATGATGTTGGCTTTATGAACAGCCGTAACTTTTTTACGACCATTTTCCATCGCATAGTCAAAGGCAAACTTGGCAATCCGACGACTGCCAAACTCAGAAATTGGTTTAACGCCGATCGCTGAATTTTCGCGAACAGATTTACCCGATAACTGTTCCATGAATTTCCGAGCTTTTTCGGCATCCTCTGTACCTGCCTGAAATTCAATCCCTGCATATAAGTCTTCTGTGTTTTCCCGCACAATCACCAGATCAACGTCAGAGAACTTGCTCTTTACGCCTTTCATTGATTTGGCAGGGCGCAAGTTTGCGTATAAATCAAGCTCTTTACGAATTGCTACGTTGACAGAACGAAACCCAGAACCAATCGGAGTGGTGATTGGGCCCTTGATCGCAACTTTGTTTTTACGCACTGACTCCAATACGCGATCGGGCAGAGGCGTGCCATAGGCTTCCATCACATCTACGCCAGCATCTTCAATGCTCCAATCAATCTGGACACCTGTTGCATCTACAACTGTCTGCGTAGCTTTTGCTACTTCTGGTCCAATGCCATCGCCGCGAATCAACGTAACTGAATAAGCCACAAATCTTCTCCCTAAGTTCTATATATTTTATGTTTAGTAGTAGCCGTGCAGAGCGCCGCCACTACCAAACTAGACCATTACAAAATACTTCACAAGCAAATTACATTAAGTCAGTTTCATAAACATCAAAAAAATTAGATTTGAATCTATTATTTTGATGTTTGACTTCACCCAGATGAGGGATTGCATTTCGCAGCTTTTCTTCAACAATAGAGACTATCAAATTATGCGATCGCGTAAATGAAGCATTTGTGACAATTAATCACAGGGCTAATGGCTAAAATTCATTTTATTGATCGCTCTATTCAAGCTTGTGAGCAAAGTTAAATAATTTCTTAAA
>JBBRQX010000304.1:0-4070 GCA_038225745.1 Pseudanabaenales cyanobacterium
GTTTTCTAGAAAACAAACTCATTTTTTGTACGATCAGTAATTAAGCTGCTTTTAGTTTTTTAAATTTTCTGGCGATCGCATTTGACATAAAGCTCAAATTGAGCGATTATGAACAAACTAATAAATTAGTTCTACTAATTTCTGGGGTTATAGCGCAGTTGGTAGCGCACCTCAATGGCATTGAGGGGGTCAGCGGTTCGAATCCGCTTAGCTCCATACTAAGATAGAGCGATCGCATTGCGTTCGCTCTATTTTTTGCAATAAGAAACCATGTATCAATTAATGTCTAGTGCTTTGGCGGCGATCGGCTTTTTTATTGCATCCACTGCTCCACCGCCAGCTAAAGCTCAGACTCTACCAATCCGAGCTTATCAACCTAAGGCGACTGAATCTGCGAGAAAAGCGCAAATTCAAGAGCAGCAGCAAAAGGCAGATCCGAGTAGATTTGATCTCAAGAAATATCCAGTTACAGAAAGCAATGCTAGTCATTGGCAAAACTCACTATGGGCGATCGGGGTACTAGCACCCGAAAAAAACTATGCAGTTCAAGCTTTAGAAAATATTTTGCAGATGACGACGGCGGCAAATCTCACCGATCCGCAAAAGGGAATCATTGATACGGCGATGCAAGTGGGCGTAGAGCTATATACGCTCAAACCTAAGGTTTATGGCAAACTGCAACCATATTTTTTACGCACGATTAACTCTAGTACTGACTCGCAATGGGTGGCGCTATCCCTATTAGCTTTAGCAAAATCACCCAAATCTCAAATCGAAAAATTAAACCTCACGGTACAGCAACGCTTTCCTAACTGGGCGCAAGACATACATTTGCGAAATGCGATTCAAGGCGATCGCCAGCTAAAAGTATCGGCAATACCAAATCTTGCTGATTTATTAAAATGGCAAGTCGCGCCACAACAAGCGCATATGTATGTCTTCTGTCGTCCCAATCGCAATATTTTGTGTTTGGCGGTACTCAAAGACCGCAATGGTAAATTTCTGAAACAAGGTAAACAACTTTGGTCGGCATCATTACTGCTTCAGTCATTGCGAAATCTTGACTGGTATTTTAGCAATGGGCGCACCCCACAAGGGCTTTATCGCATGGAAGGAGTTTCGCTGCAACCCGATGATGAAGTGTTTCATGCATACGGACAATTTTCGCTGGTAAATTTATTTATACCTTTTGAGGATGGCGTTAAGGCTTTTTTGCCAAACCAAAAAGGTAAATTCACAGGCAATCTGCCAGCTTATCAAGCGCTATTGCCTCCCACATGGCGCAATTATGTCCCGATCCAACAAACTTTTTGGGCAGGTAATGTCGGGCGATCGCTATTTCGGATTCATGGCAGTGGCGCAGCGATCGATTTCTTCCAGAACAAAGCGGCGGTGGTCAATGCCAAAAATTTTAATTGGAATGCCACGTTGGGCTGTCTCTCGGCGTTAGAAATTTACGATAATCGCGGTAGTTTGCTCAAAGCCGATATGCCAAAGATTCTTGATGCTTTAAACAATGTTGGTAAAGGTGAAGTTGATGGCTATCTGATCGTCGTTGATGTACCCAGCCCCACTGATGCACCGATCACCGTTGCTGAAATTGCCAAACACCTAAAGTAAAGTCATGGGGCAATAACTTAGGCGTGCGCCTACCTGTAGCGATCGCGCGTGCCGCACATCTGCAAGTCAATCAAAGAGTTCGCCTCTCCGTTGTCGATGGTCAGGTCATTATCGCACCATTACTTAATGAGCCATTGACCCTTGAAGAACGCTTAGCCAAATTTGACCTTATCCGACATGGCGGCGAAGTGATGAATATATCCCACTCTGATTGAGTACGTAGATCTAATTAAATATAAAATCCAAAAAGAGTGTAGCGCACGCGCAGCGTGCGCCACGCCTTTTTGGGCTTTATGTTTAATTAGAAAAATTGATTTTAGTTGCTCAATAAAGCTTCAACAAACTCATAGCTAGAAAATGGACGCAAATCTTCGATACCTTCACCAGCACCGATAAATCTGATTGGCAAGCCTAGCTGTTGGACTACCGCGATCGCCACACCACCTTTTGCCGTGCCATCAAGCTTAGTGAGAATTATGCCTGTAATCCCTGCGGATTGCGAAAATATCTCGGCTTGCTTGAGTCCATTTTGTCCGAGAGTGGAATCTAGAACTAGCAAAGATTCGATCTTGGCATCGGCGGATTTTTTATCGATAATGCGGCGGATTTTGCTAAGTTCTTCCATCAAATTTTTCTTGTTTTGGAGTCGGCCAGCCGTATCGACTAGCAATAACTCTGTACCTCTAGCTTGAGCCGCACTAATTGCATCAAACACGACAGCCGCAGGATCAGCATTTTGGGCAGGATTAGAGATCACATCCACATTTGATCGCTGTCCCCAACTTTTGACCTGCTCGACTGCCGCCGCACGGAAAGTATCGGCTGCCGCGATCAGGGTTTTGTAACCAGACTTAACACTGAGATGAGAAAGCTTGCCGATGGTCGTGGTTTTACCTGCACCATTTACGCCCGTAATCAGCCAAATATTTAGTTGATTTTTTTCAGGAATCAACATGGGAATCGGTTCGCCATTTTTCTGAGTTGATACATCAAGCATCTCGCGCAAAATTTGTTTGAGATAGGCGATCGCCTCTTCTGGTGGCAAAACTTCTTTACGAAGTTTGTCTTGCAATTTAGAAATAATTTGATCGGTTGCCTTTACCCCAACATCTGCCTGTAACAGCAAAGCCTCAATATCATCGACAGAGTCAGCGCTGAGGGGCCCTTGCCCAACGATCGCCTTAAGTTGATTGACTAGCGATAATCTAGTTTTGTCTAAACCTTGACGTAATCGATTGAGCCATGTGATTTCTTCGACTGAGATTTCTTCGGGGCGGCGACCTTGTGAGGCGAGGACTTCGGCTGACCAGATGAAATCATCATCAAACTTAATTGTGGCTTTGCGTCTCGACGTGATAACTTCTGGCTTAGCAACCTCTGGCTCGATGATCGCCGTAGCTTCGAGGGCGGCAATCCGCGCAATGCGATTGCTTTCCGACTGCATCCAAAAAGGCACAGCCGCAGGTTCATCGATAATTTCTGTTGGAGCGATTGGAGTAACGATCGCGTCTTCAACTAATACAGGTGTTTCGGTTGTTAATTCTGGTGCGATCGGCTCGACAGCTTCAGCAATTTCAAATTCAACAATTTCTACCTCAATAACCTTAGCTTCAGTCTCAACTATTTCAGGCTCAATAATTTCTTCTTCAGAGGCTTCAGTTTGTTGTTGCACATTGGCATAAGCCGCCTTCGCCCAATTTAATAAATCTTGTGATGCAGGCGATGCGATCGGGCTAGATTCTGAAGCAGGTGAAGGATCTGGCGTTTTTTCTTCAGTTTGGGCTGGCTCTACAGGTTGATTTTTGCTATCTTTATCATCATCAAACTTTCGTTTAAACCAATTAAACGCCATACCAAAACCCTCGCACTTAGAACTATTAGCTTCTAATCCTAACCTCTATAGCCAATTAGTGTAAATGCAGCCCAATTACGCGGGTATAGATTGTCTCGCATAGTCTTGATCATCGCTTGTGTGATTTTCTATTTGGCAGTATTGCAAGCGTCGAAAAAAAGTTACACAATGTCGGCGAGAAGCTCTATCGCACCACCGAAATTATTTCCGTATAATTTTGAAATTGAAGTTGATTAAAATCAACAGATAGGAGATTGCCAAGTAACCGTTCAAGAGGATAGAAGAAGAAGAGAAAGGAATTTGCATTTGCGTTAATCGATAGCTCTCAGGTATTGCTAATCTAGCATCTGTAACGCGGCTTCAATTGTTGTTCTTTCAATGATTCAGGGATCACCCGATGCGATCGCTCTCATTTGCAATGCGTTGAGTATCGTTTCGTCGATATCTTCGATAGTTCCACATAGTTTAAAATTTGGTGCTTTGAGAAAAAGCCAAGCAGGAAAGCATAGAATTTAGAAGCAAGAAACTGAGGATTAAGCGATGTCTAAGCCAAGTGGAAACCAAAAACGAACAGCAATCATATATTTCGGCGAAACAA
>JBBRQX010000305.1:0-4017 GCA_038225745.1 Pseudanabaenales cyanobacterium
GGTACGGTCTGAGTTCAACCACGTTTATTTAAGTTTGATAATTTTTATAGTTATATTTTAGCTAACTGCGATATCCTGTCGCATCTATCTATTTAGAGATCTCTTTACGATTAAACATATTATTTGATACGATCGCCTTTTACATTTAGCCAAAAGCGCGATCGCCTTAAAATTAACTAAAATAGGAAAAAAGATGTCAACTAATACTTCCACAATATTTGCAGAAGAACTAGCCAACGAGCTAGACAAAATCCCTGAGCAATACTGGTCAAACCTTTTACAGATTATTCGTCTATTTCGCGAAAGCGTCACACCAGTCACAGAGACTCACTCACCCGATCTACTCATCATCGAAGCGATCGAAGATCTTGGACTTATCCATGCAATGCAAGAAATAAAACATGAAACTCCACTTAGTTTGCAAGAAGCACTAGCAGAAATGGAAAGAGAATGAATGTTAACTATCTTCCCAGCTTCATCAAAGAACTAAAATCCCTCAAAAGCACACCTTACTTTAAGCCTATAAACACACTCGTATTTGAAGAGATTCCCAAACTTGATACTTTCATAGATATCAAGAATCTTAAAAAGCTACAGGGCTATGATAATGCCTATCGAATTAGAGTGGGAGATTATCGCATTGGCATAATTTTTCAAGATGGAACCGTTACGTTTTACCGAGTCTTGCACCGTCAAGAAATTTATCGCTATTTTCCACCTAAGAAACCCTAAATTTTGATAATGATTTGCGATCGCCTTTTACATTTATCCAAAAGCGCGATCGCCACAAAAATTATTAAAGCCGTCAGAAAGTTTTTCCGATTAACATAAGCAATATTAAAATTTAGTATTCCAAAGAGAAAATATTATGGACTTATTGTTTAGCTTTGTGATCGGCGCGGGTGTATTTTTTGGTGTCGGAAGCTCATCGTTTAAAATCGTCAACCAAGGCGAAGAAGCACTGGTTGCATCCTTTGGTAAATACAAACGCAAACTTCCTGCTGGCCCCCACTTCATCTTGCCTTTCATTGACACCGTGAGTTATAGAGGCTCAATCAAAGAGCAAGTTTTAGATATTGAGCCACAGCAATGTATTACCCGCGACAATGTATCGATTAGCGCTGATGCGGTCGTGTATTGGCGCGTTGTCGATATGGAAAAAGCGTTTTATCGTGTCGATAACTTGCGTCAAGCGATGACGAATATCATCCTGACCCAGATTCGGTCGGAGCTAGGCAGCTTAGAACTAGATGAGACATTTACGGCAAGGAATAAGATTAATGAAATCTTGTTACAGGATCTTGATGAGGCGACCGATCCTTGGGGCGTAAAGGTGACGCGGGTAGAGTTGCGCGACATTTTGCCAGCGAAGGCGGTGCAGGAGTCGATGGAATTGCAAATGACTGCCGAGCGTAAAAAAAGGGCGGCTATTCTCACCTCTGAGGGCGAACGAGAAGCGGCGATCAATAAGGCTAAAGGTTTGGCTGATTCGCAGATGCTGAATGCTGAGGCTTCACAAAAGGCGGCAATTTTAGAGGCGGAAGGGCAGAAGCAATCGCGAATTTTGCGAGCAGAGGCGGAACGTCAGGAACAGGTGCTAAAGGCGCAAGGGACGGCTCAGGCGATGCAAGTATTATTACAGTCGATGAAAGGCAATCCGCAAGCTAATGAAGCGCTGCAATTTTTGCTAGCTCAAAGCTATATCTCGATGGGGACGACGATTGGCTCCAGTGGTAGCAGCAAGGTGATGTTTATGGATCCGCGATCGCTGCCTTCGACCTTAGAAGGCTTGAAATCAATTGTTGACACCCCAGACACAGGGGATTTGCCAGCACAAAATTGGAACAAATAAAAAATAAGGGGCGCGTTGCGCCCCTTATTCTAGAAATAGAAAGGGACGCAACGCGCCCCTTTCTTTAAACAGATGGACTAATGGGAATGCGCTTGAGCATGTGATATTTGCAACCTGTGGCAAGAATATGCACGCGCAAGTTGTGAATCGTTAAGGGTGCAGAGCCGCTCACCCATAGCTGATTACTATAAGAAACCTCACCTGGATCGACGACTGTGACCGTGCCGCGTCCCAAAACGCGCATGATATTATTCGGTTCAAAAATTGCGACTGTATCTTCATCGATACCAATGCCGATTTTGTCGGGATGCGCCGCGATCGCTGTCATCAGACGTGCCATACGGTTGCGATTATGGAAATGCTGATCGACAATGATCTCTGGCAAAATATTCAAGCCAGTACTCATATTCACAAGTTCCTTATGGGGAGA
The DNA here is from genome assembly GCA_038225745.1 of Pseudanabaenales cyanobacterium. Classification (GTDB taxonomy): domain Bacteria; phylum Cyanobacteriota; class Cyanobacteriia; order Pseudanabaenales; family Pseudanabaenaceae; genus Pseudanabaena. The sequence continues at coordinate 2,283 of JBBRQX010000305.1, forward strand.
CTCGCCGCTACTGCCGCCCGAAATCATGTGATAGCCCATCGCCGCCGCGCCTGCGCTTGTGCCAGCCAGCACCAATCGACTTTGATCGATGCGCTTGGCGATCGTAATCGCAAATGGCGTATCAGCAATCAAGGCACACAAACGAAGTTGGTCGCCACCAGTCATAAAAATTCCTGTAAACCGATCTACTAGAGCTTCGGCTTCAGGATAGTCATCGCTAGGACGTTCGCGAATGTCTAATACTTCAATAGTACTTGCACCGAGTTCGGTGAAAATATCATGGTAAATACGTCCGATAATGTCTGGTTCTCTTGAGGCGCAAGGAATTATGGCAATACGGGCTTCAGAGCCGCCAGAATTTTCCACAAAGGCTTTAAGAATTTTGCGGTCTTGGACTTTGTCCTCTCCGCCACCAATGATCATTACCGCCGACTTAATAATTTGAGTCATGCCCCTATCTGTTGCCACATCTTCGTCTAGATTCAGCATACTAGCAGATTGGTTAACAAATTGCTTGAGGCGATCGATTAAGTCAACGCCTTGACTTGGTTTTTGCTGAATCCACAATGGCTTGAATTACCTCCATTGATGCTTATATGACTAGCAATTTAGCTAGAGTAGGTCAAATTATATAACTTTTGGGTAGTCAAAAATTAGTATTTCACCATAAAGGTACTTAATCATTTTGCCAACATTCATGACTAACTAAATCACCAATGCGATCGCGCAATAAATACTGATTTTCTTCCAATTCCCGCTCGATTTGACCCCATTCGCGATCGCGAAAGAAACGACAAAGGGTGAGAATGGGTTGACTGCGCGTAATCCTGCCACTTGCAAGTAAATGTCTTGTTTCGTCTTGAATAGCGCTGATTGGGTAATAAAGTGAGTTCAACATAACCAAAGTCTCTCTATAGATTTTTGCTTAGAAAATAATTGATCTGTGCAATTACTTGAACTTAATATCTGAACTTACAGCGCTCTATGAATAAACCAAACCCAGATTTTTTATAAAAGCCCGTGAAGCGGGGGCTTTTATAAAAATATTGTGGTTCGTTTATTCGCGATTTGCCATATATAAAAGTAATCTGCATTTGTAATCGAGAATACAAACTATGAATATCTTCTCACAGACTTCTCGCCACTGCATGAAAGTAAATGAAACCCAAAAGAAAAAAAATATCTCTGATTATCGTAGCTAGATAACACCAGAGAGCAATAGCGGCGTAAACCGCAGCTATTGCTCTCTGGTGCTTAAACTTTCTGGACAAAGGTTTTGCCGAGTAGTCCCTGTGGGCGCACAATCAAGACGATGAGCAGCAAGGCAAAGGCTACGGCATCTTTGTAGGCTGAATGCTGGGAAGGGACAAAGGATTCAGCAAGTCCTAAGACAATGCCCCCAACAACGGCTCCCGGAATATTGCCTAATCCGCCCAAGACAATTACGGCTAGACCTTTTAAACCAAAACCGATGCCAAAATAGGGGCCCGCAATGCTGACACTGGAGCCAACCAGAGTTCCTGCGAGTCCACCTAAGAACCCTGACACGAAAAATGTAAGCACAATGAAAAAATCGGTATTGATACCCAAAAGACTAGCCGTAGTAGCATTTTCGGCTACAGCTTTCATCGCTTTGCCTAGCTTGGTGAAGTTAATTCCATAGGTGAGAATCGTTAGAATTATACCTGATACGCAAAAAATGACGATTTGGACGGTGCGAATGGCAATCGGCTTA
>JBBRQX010000306.1:0-3993 GCA_038225745.1 Pseudanabaenales cyanobacterium
CCCAAAAGAGAGTGGCGGCGCTCCGCGCCGCCACTCTCTTTTGGGTTTTGATTCGTCTTTATACAAGTGGCGACAGCTATACTCAATCTATAGACTTTGAACTAAGATTTAGACAGCGTTTTAAGATTTCATTTAATAAAAGATCCATAAAAGATTTCATTTATCCGTTTACTACAGCCTATTGAAGGTTTGAGTGATACAGATAATTCTTTGAAAGTGCCGCTTTGCGGCACTTTCAAAGAATTATCTGGGTTCTATGGCAGCGCAAGGCGCTGTAAGCAAGTTGTTAATTTATCAAATTTAGGAAATCGTTTTATGTCCGATCGCGTTGGAGTAATGCTGTTAAATTTAGGAGGCCCTGAAAAGTTAGAAGATGTTTATCTCTTCTTGTACAACTTATTCGCCGATCCAGAAATTATTCGTCTTCCCTTTCCGTTTTTACAAAAGCCGATCGCCGCACTAATTGCCGCTAGTCGCGCTCCGATTAGTCAAGAAAATTACCGCCTAATTGGTGGTGGCTCACCTTTGCTTCAGCTTACTAAAGAGCAAGGCGAAAGTATCGAAAACGTTTTGCAGCGTCGTGGAGTCGATGCCAAAGTTTATGTGGCGATGCGCTATTGGGCTCCCTACGTTGAGGAGGCGATCGCCCAAATCAAACAAGATGGCATTACGCGCCTCGTAGTCCTACCCTTGTATCCTCAATATTCCATCAGTACCAGTGGTTCGAGCATCAAGCAAATCGATGCGCTCTGGCAAAATGATCCCGAACTTCAAGCGATCGAGAAGATTACGATCAAGTCTTGGTATGAGCGCACTGGCTACATTCGCGCCATGAATGAACTGATCGATACTAAATTGCAATCTTTTGCAGAACCTGAAAATGTGCATCTTTTCTTCAGCGCTCACGGTGTACCTGTGAAGTATGTCACGAAGTACGGCGATCCCTATCAATCTCAAATGGAAAACTGTGTCGATGGCATCATGAAAGCGCTGCGCCGCGACTATCAGCGTTATAACGCCCATACTCTTGCTTATCAAAGCCGTGTTGGGCCCGTCGAGTGGCTGCAACCCTATACTGAAGAAGCAATTAAGAATCTAGCTAAGCGCGGCGTTAACGATCTTTTGGTCGTGCCGATTAGTTTCGTGTCTGAACATATTGAAACTGTGCAAGAAATTGATATTGAATACCGTGAAGTTGCTGAAGAAGCTGGTATTCACAATTTTGATCGCGTTCCTGCTTTAAATAGCCATCCTATTTTCATCAACGATCTTGCGGAATTGGTAATGGAATCACTTGGCACAACTAAAGTGGCGATCGCGGCTTAGTCAAGAATCAAGGCTGTGGCGCTTAGCGCCACAGCCTTAATTCTTGGGTGGAATGGTAATATCAAAACCAAATAATTAAAAAAATTTGTTTTAATTATTTTAGTTTCAGTTAGAGCGTAAAGCGATATAGATCATCCATGACACAAACAATTAGTTTTAAACTCTCCGAACTCGTAGCCGAATTTGTCGCCGCCTTGCCAGATTGTCGATTTGAATCCGATGGTGCTGACCCGATCATTACAGGTGTTGCGGCGATCGATAAGGCGCAAACAGGAGAGATCACCTTTGTGTCCTCAGCAAAATTTGTCGCCCGTCTTCGAGATACCCAAGCCAGCGCAGTCATCCTTGACTTAAAAACTCCTTCATCCTTACCTTGCATCCGCACCGCCCATCCACGCATATTATTTGCCAAGGTTCTCGAAAAATTTTATCAACCGCCCACACCACCAAAAGGAATCCATCCCACCGCAATTTTGGGTGAAGGCGTGCAATTAGGTGCAAATGTGGCGATCGCCCCTTATGTTGTCATTAGCGATCGCGTCAAAATTGGCGATAACGTCACCATTTATCCCCATGTCACGATTTATAACGATGTCGAGATTGGCGCGAATACGACCATTCATGCTAATTGCGTGATCGGCGATCGCACTCAAATCGGTGTAAATTGTCTATTCCATCCCAGCACAGTTTTAGGCGGCGATGGCTTCGGCTTCGAGATTTCACCAAATGGAACTTGGTACAAAGTCCCGCAAATTGGTCATGTGATCATTGAAGATCATGTCGAACTTGGCTGCTCCTGTGCCGTTGACCGTCCCGCCGTTGGCGTGACCATTATTCGCGAAGGTGCAAAACTTGATAACTTTGTCCAAATCGGTCACGGTGTCGAAGTTGGGGCGCATTCCGTTCTCGCCTCTCAAGTGGGATTAGCGGGTGGTGTCACCCTCGGTCATCATGTGGTTATGGCAGGACAAGTCGGCGCAGCCAATCATATTCACATCGGCGATGGCGCAATTATCGGCGCAAAATCAGGCATTCCCAGCGATGTTCCCGCAGGTGTGACGATGATGGGCTATCCTATCGTTCCCGAAAGAGATTGGAAGCGGATCGTCATCGCTGAACGTCAGCTTCCAGATTTATTACACACGGTTCGCAAACTAGAAAAGCGGATTGCCGAACTTGAAGCAAAGCTTGGCGAATAAATATTTCACATCACGATCGCCAATCTACCAAGAATCACATATTCCCTTCCCAGTGAAAGATTAGACGTTGCGGCGCTAAGCGCCGCAACGCTAATTCTTGGGTTTTAATGCCTATTTTTATACTGGGAAAAGAGTATGAACTTTTACTTTTGACTTTTAGCGATCGCCTTTTTTTGTTTTTTTCCTACAAAATTCATCGCAAACTTTTCAATACCGTTGTACAAACCACGCGGCAAAATCCAGATGAAGTAAGCGGCAAAAATTGTGAGTAGCGATCGCGCTGGCTCGTAGATCATGATTTTCCAATTACTAGCCAAAGCGCGATTAATAAGTTGTACGGCAGCTTTACCATCTTGATTGCTAATGGCGCGGCGGCAAAGATAGCGTAGCTGGTAGGCCCGGGCTAAGGATTCCCACTTTGCCATAAATTCGGGGGCATAGGTGCGAGTTTTTGCGATCGCCTTTTCCCAAGAGTCTAACTGCTTCATCATATTTGCCGATAGACCACCAGAATTAACGCGATAGAGAGTTAACGCTTCAGGGATTCCTTCAATTTGCCATTTGGTTGTTAAAACAATGCGAATCCAGCATTCAATATCTTCGGACTGACGAAATTGATCATCGAAGTAGAACTTCTCTTCAGTTCCGTAATAATCGGCAGTAAATTCGATATCTTGGAATACAGCTTTACGAATGACAGGAACAGAACCATTACTAATAGGATTGCGACAAAGGACGAGTTCGGGAGTAATATTTTTGAGTTGTGGAATTTGATAAGTGCTGAGAGATTGGCTATCATCATCGATAAATTCAGAACTGCAAAAGCTGACTCCGATCGCAGGATTAGCATCTAGATGTTGAACGTGTTTTTCTAATTTTTGGTTTCTCCAGACATCATCAGAATCTAAAAAAGCTAAATATTCGCCTTGAGCATGACGAATGCCCGTATTTCTCGCTCCTGCTAGACCTCGATTTTTTTGATGAATAATTTTAACTCTTGGGTCAGCAATACTTTCGCAAATGGCGATACTTCCATCCTTTGATTCATCGTCAATAATGATGATTTCAAAATCCGTAAAGGTCTGCGCTAAAACTGACCGAATAGTTTCGGTAATATATTTTTCAACGTTATAGACAGGTACGATCACAGATACTTTTGGCATATGATTAATTCCCTTTAATTCTCTTTTGAGCCTTTAAATAAACTGAGCAAATATCGTCCGTAGGTTGCCAATAGAGTTAACAAAGTACGGCGTGGTTCTCGCAAGAAAATGCGCCAATCAGAAGCGATCGCCCGATTGATAAATTCTAACCCGACTTTGGGTGGTAAACCCAAGCGAAAGGCACGGCGAGCTAGGTAACGGAGATGGATCGCTCTTGCCAATCCATAATGGCGTTTGACCAGATCTGGCGCATATTTTCTTGCTTTATCGATGAGTAATTCCCAGCCAGATTCCATGCGATAGAG
>JBBRQX010000307.1:0-3980 GCA_038225745.1 Pseudanabaenales cyanobacterium
CGATCGCGATGTTAATGCTGCAATAAATTTAGTACGGCTAGTTAAGTCGGATTTTAAGCCTGTGGACAAGAAGGAGCCGACTCCCTTGGTTGAATCAGGAAATAAACTGCAAACTAGGTTTGCATAGGTTTTTTATAACGGATAATAAAATGGATAAGCATTACAACATATCAAATATAGACTTTAATGGCGAATGGATGACTCTATCAGTCGATGGACAAACCTATCAAATCCCCGTCGCTCAAGCGTCTAAACGGTTAGCACTTGCCACAGACACAGAACGAAAAATATATCAGATCTCTCCATCAGGCTATGGCATTCACTGGTATGCGATCAACGAAGATTTGACGACTAAGGGATTGATTAAATTAGGAGCAATAATTGCTCAAACAGCTTAAAAAACAACCGTCAGGAGTTGATTTAACATGTAAAAATCGCAAGTAACCGTAAATTTATCACTAAATGGTAGAACCCGACCAATAGCTGAACTCTGGGATAGGATTGATGTCGATTGATTTGTTATCTTGAAAGCAGTTTACTCCAAATTAGAGGAAAAACCTATGACTCAACTACAAGTACTAGAACAACAGATTGCCGAACTTGACTATGATTCATTTGCAAAACTACGTGAATGGTTTATTGAGTTCGACCAAAAAATTTGGGACAAAAAAATTGAGTCAGATTCTAAAGCTGGCAAGCTTAATTTTTTAATCAATGCAGCACTTGCCGAACATCAAGCAGGAGAAACTATAGACCTGTGAAGCATAAAACTGCATCTAGCTTCTGGAAGTGCTATGAATCATTGCCCCTAGACATCCGTAACCTTGCCGACAAAAACTTTCAACTATTGAAAGAAAATCTTTCTCATCCATCTTTACAATTCAAAAAGGTCGGTAAAGTCTGGTCTGCAAGAATTGGCTCTAATTATCGAGCGATCGCTACTCAGATTGAAGGAGGATATTTATGGGTTTGGGTCGGTACTCATGCAGAGTATGACAAGCTGCTTGGTTAATTTTTACTGCTGATATTGGCGATCGCGCAATTTTCAATTTTAAGGAGTTAGCGTTGAAAGAACATTCGCGCCTGTGACCGTAACAGTTTGCTGTTCGAGATTTGCCACAGCGCGATCGCCTCTGAGAGTGAGATTTTTATCGGGCTGTTGATAGATAATATTGCCATCTGCCGTAATTGTTTTCGTGGGAATTAGCCATTCCACTTTATCGGCATTAACTACACCTTGACTAGAACTAAAACTTGCGGATACTTGACCTGTCAGATTAATCTGTTCTTTTTTAAATTGTGCTTCTCCTTTTTCAGCCTTAACGACAATGCCACGACTTTTACTGGTTCCTGTAAAAGGAACTGGTAGAGTTACCAAGTCTTTCTCAAGATTCCAAATTGCTTGAGCAGCCTCGATATCAACATCTAATTTCGGATCGTTGGCTTTGATATCGCCCGTGAAGGTAACTTCTTTTTTACTAATATTCCAATCACCTTTATTAGCATTTAGTTGCAATTTATCTTTTACTTGAGTTGCCGAAATAGGAACATCCGTAAAGACTCGGCTATTTTTGGCATCCCAAGTAACTTTCTCGCTCTTTATTTCTAGTGGCGGCTCAACAGCCATGACAATCACCTGTTTTTCTAAACTATAAACACTGGTACTAGGCTTAGCTGTTAATTCTTTACCCGTCATTTTTAGCTTGTCTTCAGGCTTATCGATCTGAATATTGCCTGTTGCTTTGAGCAAATCCTCGGCTGATTTCCAAACCATGCGATCGGATTTCATGTTGATTTTTTCTTGAACGGCGATCGCCTGAATATTTCCCTCCAGCGAAATTGCTTTACTACCTTGATCAATGGTTCCCTTGTCGCCTGTTACTTCCATTAGCAGTTTGCCATCGCGATAGAACTTCCCTTTTACACCTTCAATATCCGCAATTTTGCGATCTTCACGATAGTTAGCCTGCTTAGAAGTAATTTCCCAGAGCAGTTTCCCATTGGCATCAAATTCGGTGAGGGTGATATTTTGGAGGCTAGAGCCAGCCACTTGGGCAGTTTTATTCAGGCTGGTAATGTCGGGGCGCAAAAATATAAACCATCCGAGCGCAAACATTAGCACTGTTGCCACAAAGGTGATGATAAACAGGCGCAAGTTGCGGCGGATAAATAGTTGCATGATGATCATCATAAAGTTACGCGATCTGCAACCTGCTGAGCAGGTTGCAAATCATAATTACAAATATTATTGCTTCATAGCGATCATTTCTGCCATATCTTCAGAGGCGATCGCCTCAAAAATATCCTGATTTGCAATCTGCTCGATCGCCTGATCAAGACAATCCATACCATCCTGCACCGACTCAATCCGACAAAGGCGATCGCGCAACGCCGCCGCCCCGACAAAACCCTTGGCATACCAAGTCATATGTTTACGCGATTGATAAAGCCCGTGGATACCTTTGTAATCCCACAAGCCTTGTAGATGTTCTTTGGCAACTTGTAAACATTCAATCGGTGTCGGCTTTGGTAAATATTCACCCGTTTTTAAAAAATGATCGACCTCGCCGACTAAAAACGGATAGCCCAAAGTTCCCCGCGAACACATCACCCCATCCGCGCCCGTCTGCTCCAAACAAGCGATCGCCGCCTCAACTGAAAAAATATCACCATTGGCAATCACAGGAATCGTCAGCACCTCTTTAACTTTGCGAATCCATTCCCACTTCGCATTGCCTGTATAGCCCTGCGATCGCGTTCTGGCATGGACGGTGATCATCTTTGCGCCAGCATCCTCCATCTGCTTCGCAAAGTCCAAAATCGTAATTTCGGCATCATCCCAACCAATGCGCGTTTTCACGGTGACAGGGATATCAACAGCCTCAACCACAGAGCGCACAATTTGCGCGGCAAGTTCAGGCTGACGCAGCAAAGACGAGCCGCCACCTTTTTTTGTGATTTTATTAACGGGGCAACCCATATTAATGTCTACCGTGTCCGCCCCTGATATCGCCGCTTTTTGGGCTGCCTCGGCTAAAAAATCGGGACGACAATCAAAAAGCTGAATACTAATTGGTGTTTCATGGCGATCGATCTCTATCAGCTTTGGCAAAGCTTTCATGTGATGTAAATCCGTGGCGCTGATCATCTCGGTATAGAGCATCGAATCAGGAGCATAGCGCCGTACTAATCGCCGAAATACCAAATCTGTCACCCCTGACAATGGCGATTGCAGCACTCGACTGTTGAGGGTGACATTGCCAATAGTTAAGGGTTCGATGAATTTTTGCGATAGTTTGGATAGACCAGAAGCCATGACTGCAAGTTTCACTGTAAAATTTTGCTTTCTTGGAAGCTATATACAAAGGTATAGTAGTTTTAATATTTTTTGTGATTCTTCGTCTGCGAGCGATCGCACTCACGTTAATAAAAACACATTAGTCTAATAATTAAATAAAATTAAGGAGAAAAAATTTGTCTAAAAAACATCCAGTTATTTCTGTAACAGGTTCGTCTGGTGCTGGTACTAGCACGGTCAAACGTGCTTTTGAGCATATCTTCATGATGCAAAAGATCAAGGCGGCGATCGTCGAAGGCGATAGCTACCACAAATACAATCGCGTAGACATGCGCGAAATGATGAAAAAAGCTTCCGAAGCAGGTCGCAGCATGAGTCACTTCGGCTTAGAAGCAAACGTGTTAGACAAGCTAGAATCACTCTTCCACGAATATGGCGAAACAGGGAATGGTCAAAGACGTTACTATCTTCACAGTCCCGATGAAGCTGAGCATCACAATGTTCGTCTAGGCACTGAAGCAAAAGCTGGTGAATTTACTCCTTGGGAAAGTATCGAATCTGGCACAGATATGCTTTTTTATGAAGGTTTGCATGGTGGTATTGTCGCCAAAGATATCGACGTAGCGCAGCATGTTGATTTACTAGTTGGTGTGGTTCCGATTGTAAATTTGGAATGGATTCA
>JBBRQX010000308.1:0-3974 GCA_038225745.1 Pseudanabaenales cyanobacterium
AAGAGGATAATTCAAGATATTCTAAATGACCTATGTAGTCTACAAGGAAAATATTTTATAGGATATGGTCTATCAACTAGCGATATGTTTTGCTTACGCCAAAGAATTGATGCTCTAGACTTTATTCCTAAAGTGGAAAGTATTAGAATTCTTGACTTACAAACAACAAGCCAACGTACAGATCTCGATCAAGGTTTAAATAATCTATTTGCCTATTTAGGTATTCCGATTGATAAAAGAATTAAGGGCTATTATGTTTTTCGGAATGGCATTAAGATATTACGCAAAGAGAAGGGATATGAAACAATTCTTAATGAAATTTATGAATATTGTTTAGAAGATGCCGAAAACTATTTTCAGATTATTAACAACTGGCAAACTCAATTCCCTCTAGTCGATCGCCATAAGCACCAGATAATCAACCTCAAAATCGATCCGAGAGCCGAGCAACGGATCAAGTCTAGACGGGGTGCGGCTCTACAAAGACCTTCTAACTAGATTACATCAATAAAAGAGCCTTTATAGGGCAAAGCGCTGTAGAGATTGCTTGCGAAGCGATATAGTTATTTAAAATAAAACTTTGCCATAGTTAAAAGCATGGATGCAACAGCAGCAATCAAAAGAATTTTGCAAGAAAAAATCGGTGCAACAATTGTCGAAATCGAGGATCGCAGCGATTTGCATAAGCACCATCAAGGGCGGATGGATGCTCCAGTCGGTAGTGGTCATTATGATGCGATCGTGGTTGCTGCGAGTTTTGCTGGCAAAACCATGATGCAGCAACATCGCATGGTCTATACAGCCTTGGCAGATCAAATGCAAACCAATATTCACGCCCTATCACTCAAAACTTATACACCCGAACAATGGCAGCAAAGTTAACGGAAGAAATAGTGCAGCGCACTATTTCTATTTGAATCTAGCTCTGTTTGTGAATGTTGTAGGAATTTGGTAAATGCAAAACGATAAAAGCTCTGTTAACAAAAAAAGCAATGAAAAAGATAAAGGGGGTAATCCGATCTTTTACAAAATGTTTAAGTGGATTGTCGTTAGACCATTGTTGTACTTGTTTTACCAAGAGCGAATTTATGGCACTGAAAATGTACCCCTCACTAGTAATCTCATCGTGGTTAGTAACCATGCTAGTGATTTCGATCCGCTCATCGTTGGTAGTTGCATGGGTCGCCCTGTTGCCTTTATGGCAAAAGAAGAGTTATTTGAAATACCTGTCCTAAGCCAAGCAATTCAAGCTTTTGGGGCGTATCCAGTCAAGCGGGGGGCAGGCGATCGCGCTGCAATCAGGTCAGCGATCGAATCGATTAATAAAGGCTGGGCGACTGGTATTTTTTTGCAAGGAACGCGCACACCTGATGGGCGGGTAACAGCACCAAAGTTGGGCGCAGCCATGATTGCGGCAAAAACTAAAGCGCCGTTTCTGCCCGTTAGTGTTTGGGGGACGGAAACGATTTTTCCAAAAGGGGCAAAATTTCCGAAGTTATTTCAACCTGTCACGGTCAGAATCGGTGCGCTAATTCCTGCACCTGAAACAAGCGATCGCGCGACGCTCGAAGCCTACACACAAAAATGCGCGGATGCGATCAACGCGCTCCACGCATTAGGAAGATAAAAAAGCCTCGCAATACGAGGCTTTTTGTTAGTTTGGAGAATAGGCAAGTAAAGTGCCATTCTGTCCGATTACAAAACCGCGATCGGGCGAAAAGAAATAAATACGATAGAGATTTGCACCTGCATTGTTAGCAGAATCGTCGCGTTTCCAAGTCTTACCACCATCTTCACTATGGATCAAGCGCGAACTACCACCCGAAATCCAGACATTATTTTGATCTTGATAGGCAAGATCTAGCAGTCCAAAACCGCCGCCTTCTCTAGGAGTTTGCTTTTTTTCCCACTGATCAAATTCGCCAACTTCACTAAACTGAACTTGACCGCCACGATTTAGCATCCACAGGCGATTATCAAGGGTATAGCCCATATTTTGGACGCGACGAGAGCTATTACGATTGTGCTGAACCCAAGTCAGTTCACCTGGTTGCCATGTCGAATAAAAGTTACCGTTGGCCGAAATTGCCACATAACGTCCATCTTCACTGCGGTTGATATTACGAGCATTGCCGACGGCTTGAGTAACTAGGGCTTTCCAGTTTTGTCCAGCATCTTCAGTGCCATAGATTGCGCCCAAGTCGGTGATCATTTCGGCTGAGTTTTTGCTAGAAGCCACGATCGCAAAAGGATCACCAGGCAGCTTAGAGCTAAGCCCGATGCGTGACCAAGATTTACCGCTATCGGTTGTATGCAATAACAGCGCAGGTTGACCAGTCAGCCACCCCTCTTCACCCGCAAAACTAATGGATGAAAAACGATAAATACCATCACCGAGATCGAGCTTGCGCTCTTCCCAAGTACTACCACCATCGATGGATTCGAGTAAAGTTGCATCAGTGCCAACTAACCAACCGTGATTTGGAGCAGCTTTGTCGAACCAGAGATCGAGAGGCGTGATTGCGACGGGTAAATCGACTTTGTGCCAATTGCCAACATTGGCGGACGCATTGGGCATTCCTGCGCCAAATAATCCTCCGCAAATTAGCAATAAACAAAGAGAGAAAGAAGTAAGAAAGCGTTTTATGCTTTTTTTCATAAAATTTTTTGAAAACAAAATATAAATTAATTAATCTAGAGCGTAAAGACTGATAAAAAATGCGACTGCTAGGGCAAGAGATCCAAATATTAGTAAATTCTTCTGCCCTGGAGTCATCACATTGACACCAAATCCATATCCCAGATTTTCAGTAAACCCAGATGGTTTTGCCGCAACGCCGATGTCTGCGAATGCTTTTTTCTTAGTATTGCAGACAGGACAACGCCAATCATTGGGGATATTTTCAAAGGCCGTGCCGCTAGAAATATTCCGCTTAATGTCGCCTACGGATGGTTCGTAGATGTAGCCACATACGCCACATTCATGGCGGTGTAATTCTTCCTCTATGCTTAGAGGGCTTACCTCGGCGTTAATGATTTCTATGCCTTCGGTTTCTGTACTGGTTAATTCGGGTTCCATAAATTTGATCGCGTTTTTTTGATCGCTTGTTAATTCTGTTACAAATTATTACATCTTTTTGACATGCCTTCTGCGATCGGCGAATCCCCTTAAATTTTTATGATCTTAACTAAGTTCTTACTTCGGGCTTTTTTATGATTTTTTTCTCAGCTTGACTAAACATTCTCTAGGTTGAGAATAAATCCTTCTAGCGCATCTTCACCTGAAATACTGGATGGGGCTTGAAGGATTTCTGCTGGTTTACCGATGCGATAAATGGCGATGCGCTTATTTTCGGGATCGATCAGCCAACTTAACCGACAGCCATTGTCTGTATATTTTTGTATCTTTAGTTGTCTCTTACAGCGCCTCGCGCTGCCATAGAACCCAGATAATTTTTTGAAAGTGGCGCGAAGCGCCACTTTCAAAAAATTATCTGTATTACTCAAACTCTCAGTAGGCTGTAATCCATGGGTTAATGGAAGAAAGAAGCTTGATCGCGAAAGTAAATTTGCGGCATAGAGAAACAAGTCGGGGGCGGGTTTTAACTATCGCTACCTGTATTAAGACTAAGAAATGGAAGTCGACGCTTCGCGTTGACTTCCATTTCTTGGTCTTATTTTGCCTTAATGCAGGTGGCGATCGCTATATAAGCCCTCAATCACTAAACTAAGAGCTAATCATAGTCATAGGTGATTCCTTCGTAGTCTGTTCCCCTGCATCAACCCTAGTTTTCTCTAGGGCGATCGCAAACACTAATAAGCCAACTATCGGTTTTGCCAACACATCGGCGATTGTATAACCAATCTGAACCCCTACATCTGCCGTTGCTCCTGAGATTCCCAACATCGGTAAAAGGTAAGCGATCGGATATACGCCCCAAGAGAACAATAGTAGCAAGCGCATATTTTTGACT
>JBBRQX010000309.1:0-3973 GCA_038225745.1 Pseudanabaenales cyanobacterium
AACATGGTTCGCTGTTTGTTATTGAGTTTTAGCTGCGTTTTAAATCCTAATAACATCAGAATTACTTAAATTATCTATATTATTATATCGACTTTTCGCTCATCAGGCTATCCATAGATTTTGTCAGATTTCTACGACTTAAATCTAAGTATAACTAGGTATTATGTCAACTGTTGATAACCCCTAACTCCTTAAAGTCTATTGGCGAATTTCTGAAATGCTCGTTTAAATTTAGGCGTTAAAACTAATTCTCCCATTAGTCATCTTTTAAGGTTCCTTGTAATTCAGAAATAATACTTTCTACAGATTGAGGTTTTAGTTCTCGACGATGAAAAGAAGCGATCGCTTCTTTCGCATCTTCAGCCATTTCCGCTCGACGAGTTTCGGTCATTTGATTTCTAACAATTTCTAGTAACATTTCTCTTTGTTCAAGAGGAAGTTGATTGACTGTTAAAATAACTTGCTCTAATGTCACCATTACTGTACATCTCTTAAGTTAACTAAGCTTAATGCAGATTATATCTAAATTTTGTTGGTTTAGTTCGTGTTGAGGAGCTAAATTATGCCATAGCAAGAATAAGCTGGATTTCACCTAGTTTTTTAATTAGCGATCGCCTTACCTGTTTACTGATCACACCATAGACGGCTAACCCTACCTCAATCTTGGCTAGTATCGCCCATTACAGTGGGATCGCTGTGATAAGCTAACAGGTGTTAGTGTCATTAACACGAATAAATATGGATCGACCTTCTCGCTCTGTTCCCCAAGCCGCACAAGCCGCCTATTCAGGGGATTCGTCATACGGACGCACACCGCCGCCTGACCTGCCTTCGCTATTGCTAAAAGAGCGAATTATTTACTTTGGGTTGCCTCTTGTATCTCCCGACGAATACAAACAGCAGCTTGGAGTCGATGTTACAGAATTGCTGATCGCTCAACTTTTATATTTGCAATACGAAGATCCTGAAAAACCGATCTTCATGTATATCAACTCCACGGGGACATCTTGGTATACAGGCGATGCGATCGGCTTTGAAACCGAAGCATTTGCCATTTGCGACACCCTCAACTATATCAAGCCACCCGTGCATACCATCTGCCTCGGGCAAGCAATGGGAACAGCCGCGATGATTCTCGCCAGTGGAACCAAAGGCTTTAGGGCTAGTTTGCCCAATGCCACGATTGTCTTGCACCAAGCGCGTCGCCAAACCAGAGGACAAGCCTCTGACTTACAGATTCAGGCTAAGGAAGTATTGACTAACCGCGAATCGATGTTAAAAATCTTGTCGCGTACTACAGGAAAAACATCCGAAGTCATTACTAAAGACATGGATCGGATGTTTTATATGACTCCTGAGCAAGCAAAAGAATATGGCTTGATCGATCGCGTACTCGAAAGCGCCAAAGATTTACCGACCGCAGTTCCTGCCCTTGTATAGCTTTTAGCTTTATCAATACCTTAGCTAACAGCTAACTACCAACCAATCCCCAATTACCAATCAGCAAAAACCATGCCTATCGGTGTTCCTAGAGTTCCCTATCGTTATCCAGGCGATTCCTATACACAGTGGATTAACATCTACGAGCGTTTGTCACTAGAACGCATTATGTTTTTGAGTGGCGAAGTTACAGACGGTATGGCTAATTCCATGATTGCCCGTATGCTGTACTTTGATTCGGAAGATCAAACCAAAGATATCTACATGTATATCAATTCTCCTGGTGGTTCAGTTTCGGCGGGACTAGCGATTTTTGATACGATGCAGCATATCAAATCCAATGTGACCACGATTTGTGTCGGATTGGCGGCTTCGATGGGTTCATACCTATTGATGGCTGGTGCTAAGGGTAAGCGTTTCGCTTTACCAAATGCGCGGATCATGATTCACCAGCCTTCAGGTGGAACAAGAGGTCAAGCATCTGACATTGAGATTGAGGCGCGAGAAATTATTCGGATTCGCCATAAGCTCAATGGAGAATATGCCAAGCGCACAGGGCAGCCCCTCGAAAAAATTGAGCGTGATATGAATCGCGACTATTACATGTCTTCTCAAGAATCTCTTGAATATGGACTAATTGATCGCGTACTTGATTCTCCCGAATAAAAATCAATGTAAAGAATTATGAGAATAAAGACAGCGCAATGCGCTGTCTTTATTCTTTTGGAGATATATTTCAAGTATCCTTATCAATTACGATAATAATGCTTCGCGCCATTGTCGTAACAAAAGAATTTTAGTGACTTTTACTATTCAATCCATACAATTTCAGTCTTATCGTTTAGCTCTCCGCGAGCCATTTCAGACTGCATTAGGTATACTCTTGCATCGAGAGGGATTTATTATTGAGATTCGCGATCGCCACAATCGCATTGGTTTAGGAGAATCCGCGCCACTTGCTGGTTTCGGCATGGAATCCCTTGATAAAACAGCAGAGACTTTAAAAGAGTTCTCAAAATCGCTAATCAATATCGAAATTCAAAATCTGCATGACATTGAGAACTTACTTGCAAAATACGATCGCACTCCCGCCGCTAAACATGGACTTGAATTAGGATTACTCAGTCTACTATCACAAACGCAAAACATTTCAATTTCGCAATTATTAGCAAATTCTTTTTCTGGAAAAGTTCGCGATCGCGTTCTTGTTAATGCTGTAATCGGCGCGATCGCATCCGATCTCGCCGCTATGAAAGCAAAAGCATATATAGATCAAGGTTATCGCTGCCTCAAAATCAAGGTGGGAACTCAGGATTTTGAATCAGATTTGCGAAGAGTGGGAGCAGTGCGATCGCAAGTTGGGAATGACATCCAAATCCGTATTGATGCCAATCAAGGATGGTCAGTACAAGAGGCGATCGCTAATTTAAAAAAACTAGAATTTCTGCAAATCGAATATGTCGAGCAACCTGTAATCGCCTCAGATTTATCAGGTATGGCAGAAGTTAGGCGATCGCAATTAATTCTTGTCGCCGCCGATGAATCCGTTAATAATCTCGCCCAATTGCAGCAAGTGATTAATGCTCAAGCCGCCGATATTATTATTCTCAAACCAATGGCTTTAGGTGGAATTATTACAGCACACCGTGCGGCGGCGATCGCCTTCAAAGCTGGATTGGATGCAGTCGTGACAACGACCATTGATGGGGCGATCGCCCGACAAGCAGCTTTTGACCTCGCCGCCGCCTTACCGATTAAACGCGCTTGCGGTTTAGCCACAGGACATTTGCTAATTGAAAATTAGAGAAGTGGTGCTTCCCTTTTGTTGATTTTATTTCTAACGACGAGATGTACCAGACTCTTGAAAAATTTGGATTGCGTTAAGCGGATCGCTGCTGAAATTACCTGACTTATTGACTTTTTGGGGTGAGGCGTTGTTGTTGCCAGGTATCACTGGTTCTACAGTTCCAACTTCAAGATTAATATTTTGAGTTTTAAGGTTAGTGTTAGGTAGCTTTTGATTTGGTGAAAATTCATCGGCATTTGTGGGCGAAATTGGTTGCCCCTGCGCGGGTCTTAGTTGATCCGCATCACCTCGGCGCGGCTGCGTTGATTGCGCCCAAGCAGGGCTTGCGGTAGTAGCGATCGCGGTTATGGCGATCGCCAAAGATTGAGAAATATATTGATAATGCTTGTTCATAAATTCCTCTCATTAGCGGTTATTAATGTTTAGCGGCTTAACTCAATTATATTCCCAAGCAAAGACGATGCTTTGTATTGAATCTATACTTTTGATTTACTCCCTTCCCAGTGAAAGATTAGAGGTTGACACTCTCAGCGAGTAACGCGACTGAGATTCCTGATTCAGCGAGACAACTTACCAGATAGACTCACATCTACTTGGCAGAGGTCGAACTCTCCACAGGCGTAGAAATTTCCGTATGCCCTACGGTATTTTTCAAACCAATAGCCAAGATATTCAGCGCAGCATTGTGATCTCGATCCAATACCGTTCCACAATGGCTGCATTGAT
>JBBRQX010000310.1:0-3962 GCA_038225745.1 Pseudanabaenales cyanobacterium
AATACTTCTGTGACACTCAAAACCATGGATAAAGCAGCCCAAGCAATCGGTAAACGACTAAAAATTGAGTTGGTTGATGCCGACTTTGCCTCTGCGTAAATTTACCGTAAAGCGAGAGCATAAGAGCGGCGCTATGCGCCGCTCTTATGCTCTCGCTCTGCTATACTGTCTTACCTAGAAAATTATGCAGTTTTAAATATAAATATGGGACTTTTAGAAGGTCAGGTGGCGATCGTCACAGGTGCATCGAGAGGTATTGGACGAGCGATCGCCGTAGCACTGGCGACTGAAGGCGCAAAAGTTGTCGTGAACTATGCCAGTTCTGCTAATGCTGCTGAAGAAGTTGTTGCCGAAATTGTCAGTAAAGGCGGTGAGGCGATCGCTGTTCATGCTGATGTGTCCCACGAAGCAGAAGTTGATAGCTTGATCAAATCAGCGATCAATACATGGGGACGGGTGGATGTCTTGGTGAATAACGCTGGCATTACTCGCGATACTTTGCTATTACGTATGAAGCTAGAAGATTGGCAATCGGTCATCGACCTCAACCTGACAGGCGTATTTCTGACCAGCCGCGCTGTATCGAAAATTATGCTCAAGCAAAAATCAGGACGAATTATTAATATTGCCTCCGTCTCAGGACTAATGGGCAATGCTGGACAAGGCAATTACAGTGCCGCCAAAGCTGGCGTGATTGGATTTACCAAAACCGTTGCCAAGGAACTGGCTAGTCGCGGCATTACTGTAAATGCAGTCGCGCCTGGATTTATTGCCACAGATATGACCGCCGATCTCAAAAATACCGATGAGATTCTAAAATTTATTCCCCTCGGTCGCTATGGGCAGCCCGAAGAAATTGCGGGGATGGTGCGATTTTTGGCAGCCGATCCTGCGGCGGCTTACATTACTGGACAAGTATTTAATGTCGATGGCGGCATGGTAATGGCATAGATTAGAAGTGGGCGCTTTGCGCTCACTTCTAATCTTGTTAAGGAGAGCTAACATGGGCAACATCTTCAAGATTTTGAGTCAAGTTTTTAGCATATTTATATTTGTGATTTTTTGTTGTGTGATTAGTCCAAATCTGGCGATCGCTGCACCAATCAAATTAGCCTCAGTTGATTTCACGAAACAAGAGGCGATCGCCGTCAGAGTCAACCGCAGAATGGACATTCGTGCCAATTAAGTCGGGTACTCACGAGTTGCATTGTGCGATCGCGGGTCACGCCGAAGCAGGAATGCGCGGCACGATCACCATTCAACCCAGCGCTTAATTAATTATTTGCTTTGCCTTTTGAGTCAGGACTTCATCCATCCATGCATTAATACTTTTACCGACTTTAGTTGCCGCAAGATGAATTAGTCGGTGATGATCAGGTGTCGTCCGAAAAGGTAATTTGCCTGAGTATGGTTTTTCAGGCTCTTTACCTAGCTCTGCACAAAACTCTAAGTAGTCATCAACAGAATCTTGAAAGGCAAGTTTCATCTCTTCAACTGTCTTTCCCTCTATGGTGATTAAGTCTCTAATGTCTAAAACTCGACCGTGGAGAACGTTGGCATCGCTATCGATTTCCACATCTCCTGCATAACCTTTGTAATTCAGAATTTTCATTTCTATAAGTTACTCTTATAATGTCTATCTATGGGCTGGGGCAGATTCTAGACCGCCCCTATGTAATTAGCTTTACTATTCAACTGTCACTCTTCTGGTTTAAATCCTCCCTCGTTTAGAAGCCTACACAAGTCTTTGACTAATGGCTTGCCTATTTCTGCTCGAGGGTGAGGTCTATGAACAGTTGCTGTTAGCTCACCTATCTGGAAACGTACTCGCGAACCATTTCCTTGCTTTATAACTCCGCCTAATTCTTGTATTAAGCTTTCTATATCACTCCATCTAATATCCGAACGTATAGGCTCTTCAAAAATTGCTTTTAGAGTTTTCTTATTTTTATTGTTCAACAGTTTGATCCTAAGTAATGTGGACTCACTTAAGATATCAATAAATGATATCATTTGTCAAGTGATATAGTAGTCTTCATTATTTTGACTGAGCATAACTTACGGAATCTAATCCCTATGCGATCGCTACTTACAATTTTTCTTGCCATATTTTTATTTTTTCATGCTGCACCAGTACAGGCGCAACTCAATATTACTGAAGCTGAGTCAAATCAACTTGATGCTTTAGTCAAAAAAGCTTTTGCTGCCACTGATGCGGGTAAATTTACGGACGCAGAGGGACATTGGACAGACTTAATTAAGCTCTATCCAGATAATGCCGCAGGTTGGAGTAATCGCGGCAACGCGAAAATGAGTCAAAATCTTCCCGAAGCAGCTTTAGTTGACTACAACAAATCGGTAGAACTTGCGCCCAATTATCCCGATCCCTATCTCAATCGTGGCGCGGCGCTGGAAAGTTTGGGGAAATGGGAAGAGGCGATCGCGGATTACGATCGTGTTTTAGCGATCGATCCTAAAGATGCAGCAGCCTATAACAATCGCGGTAATGCTCAGGCAGGTTTAGGCAAATGGGAAGAGGCGATCGCGGATTACCAAACGGCGATGAAGGTCAATTCACGATTTAGTACGGCTTTTGGCAATAATGCGATCGCTTTGTATCAAGTCGGCAAGACCGATGAAGCGATTAAAGCGATGAAAAATATATTACGCAAATATCCCAATTTCACCGATGTGCGTGCGGCGCTGACTGCGGCGCTCTGGGCAAATAAACAGCAAGGTGAAGCCGAAAGCAATTGGGTATCTGTAACAAATCTCGATCCGCGATATCGCGATATTAGTTGGGTAAAAAATATTCGTCGTTGGCCGCCATCAATGGTCACGGCTCTCGAAAAGTTTTTGACCTTGAAATAAGGTGATTTCTCAAAACGAATATCCCCATCAATCCAGTAGCGCAAGCGTCTCGCTTGCATTGTGGTGATGCAGGCAGGATGCCTGCGCTACAGTAAACCAAATAAAAAAGATAAGATGCTTAGCATCTTATCTTTTTTATTTGGCGATCGCTAGACTATTTGTTCGGGATAGAAAATTTAATCTCGCGCTTTTGTTCATTTCTAAAGTTGGAAACAGCTTCGTCAAGAGATTCGGATTGACTGGCTCGAAACTGCTCAGAAGATTTGCCACCAGCAAGGTTAATGTTGTTAATTAGTTGTAGTAAGTTCAGATTACTACCACCAACACTTAAGGGCGATTTGTCTTGTTGTTGAGCTTCGCGTAAGGTTTGTTCTGAGAGCGTTGGGGCATTATTAACTTGGGCGATCGCGCCAGCCGATGCAAATATTGATGCTGACATTAAACTCATCGCCGCTAAAGATATAGTCTTTAAAATCATGGTTTTAGCTCCTGAATGACATCTAGTTTATAGTTTATACCAAATATCAATGCGCGAAGTCCCCCCTGTGGTTGTTCAAAACTATTTGGCGATCGCTATATAAATAAAACCCAAAAGTATGTAGCGCACGTGCAGCGTGCGCTGCATACTTTTGAAGATTTTAGATGGAATAGTCAAGCGGAAATGACTTTGCTTCTTTTGGCTCGATGTGGACATATTGCTGCGGTTGTAACTTTAACTCATCAAAACGTTCGCGAGTTAGGTGAGCAGTTAAAATCTGTCCATCGCCTAAAATCATTTCCGCTTGCACTTCCCAACCTAGATGGATCAGTCTGGTGATTCTGGCGGATATAGAAGCGCTGGTTGCGGCGACTTCTATATGAATATCGCGGGGACGGATGTAAACATCTTCAGTCGCATTGTGTTGATGGAATTCGGTTACGCGATCGCGATTGGCGGGAAGCACATTCACTGGACCAATAAAGCTCATCACAAAAGGCGTAGCGGGATTATCATAAACTTCCGCAGGTGTACCGATCTGCTCGATCCTGCCTTTATTCATCACCACGATTTCGTCAGATACTTCCATCGCCTCTTCTTGGTCGTGGGTGAC
>JBBRQX010000311.1:0-3946 GCA_038225745.1 Pseudanabaenales cyanobacterium
ACTGTCGTTACGTTTGCTTCACATATTGTAATCTTTTTTGGCTACCTTTAAAGCTCAGGGTACAGCCTAAAGAGTACAGATAAATTTTTGAAAGTGCCGCTTCGCGGCACTTTCAAAAATTTATCTGGGTTTTATAACTGCGTAAAGCGCTGTAACGGCGCAAAGCAAAGTCACTTACTTATAGTCAAGGCAATCTTGTCTATAATGTCGATTACTGACAACTTGGCTTTAATGAATGAACCAAACAAGGTTTGACGCTTTAATCATCGGTAGCGGTGCTGCTGGACTTTATACAGCGCTTCGACTCACAGACTTAGCGCCAAACTGGCGGATTGGTTTGGTGACTAAAGATAATTTGTCAACTTCAGCTAGTGATTGGGCGCAAGGCGGGATTGCGGCAGTTATCGACAAAAATGATACGCCCCAGTTTCATGGCAAAGATACGTTATTGGCTGGTGTCGGCTTGTGCGAAACAGAAGCTGTAGATGTATTAGTTAATGCTGCGCCTCGACAAATTCAAACATTGATTGCATTGGGCGTTGATTTTGATCGCACTGAAGATGGTCGCTTAGCCTTAACTTTAGAAGCGGCGCACTCGAAGCGAAGAGTCTTACATTCTGCGGATACAACAGGTCGAGCTTTGGTGTCGAAACTAGCGGAAGCTGTACTTCAAAGCCCCAGCATTAAAGTTCTAAGTAAAACTTTAGTTTTAGATCTTTATATGGAAGATGGGCGTTGTGGCGGCGTTTTCTATTTAGAGCCGAATCAGGAAATTGGTTGCTTGGTTTCACCAGTAGTCGTTTTGGCAACAGGCGGCGGCGCTCAGGTATTTTCGCAAAATACCAATCCGCCCTCAAGTACAGGCGATGGCGTGGCGATCGCATGGCGAGCAGGAGCCATAATTCGCGATATGGAATTTGTGCAATTCCATCCCACCGCCCTCGCTGTGCCTGATGCTCCTAGATTTTTAATCAGTGAGGCAGTGCGCGGTGAAGGAGCGCATTTAATCGATCATCAAGGCGATCGCTTTGTCTTCAATTACCATCCTAAGGGAGAACTCGCGCCGCGAGATGTTGTCAGTCGTGCCATATTTACCCATCTCCAGAAGACCAAAGAACCCACCGTGTTTTTAGATTTATCGCCCATTCCTAAAGCCACGATCGCCCATAGATTTCCCAACATCATCAAAATCTGTCAAAATTGGCAAATCGATATTTTTTCCACGCCTATTCCTGTAACTCCCGCCGCTCACTATTGCATGGGTGGCATTGTTACCGACTCTTATGGAGCCACTTCCATTGCGGGGCTATATGCAGTCGGTGAAACCGCTAGTACGGGCGTACATGGAGCTAATCGTCTGGCTAGCAATTCTCTTTTGGAATGTTTTGTATTTGGTGAACGTTTAGCAGAACAGGTTTGTTCGCAGCAAACTCAGATTTTTAAGGCTCCCAACGCGATCGCGCCAAAATTATCGCATCACAACAATTCAGCCGCTATTCAAAATATTAAATCGGGAATTCAAAACCTGAGTTGGCAAGCGGCGGGAATCTGTCGAGTTCAGTCTGAATTGGAGATTGCCGTAACCCAAATTTCTGCATGGCAAGCTGAGTTAATCAACCTCGCCGAACCCTCTCGCCTATGGATTGAAACTCGTAATCTCGCTGACTATGCCTATCTATTAATGCGATCGGCTCTATTTCGTAGCGAAAGTCGTGGCGCTCACTATCGTTCTGATTTTCCTGATACCGATCCTAACTGGCAGCTACACACCATCATCGAAGGTGAAGAGATTAGGCGATCGCCTATTTTAATAAAAACTTAAAACCCAAGAATTAGCGTTGCGGCGCTTCGCGCCGCAAAGTCTAATCTTTTACTGTGAAGGGAGTATAATTAAGTGTACTGCTTAACAATTTTCAAAAAGTTGGATAGCACAAGCGACATTAATTTTTCACTTTTATCTTTTAAATAGAATAAATAAAAATGAATCCATTTGGTGGACTCGTCCAAAAAGCATTTTATCTAGGTCTAGGCTTAGCAACTGTCGCTGGTGAAAAAGCAGGCGAAACCATCGGCGAAATTCGTACTCAAGCTGCTAAATTAGCCGACGATCTGGTCGAACGTGGCGAAATGACCAGCGAAGAAGCCAGAAAATTTGTGGATGATCTTGTGCGTAATGCTCAAAAGCCAATCGGTGAATCTCAAAACTCACCAAATCCTAGCGGTAAAGATGCCCCCCGCACGATCGCGATCGATGATGATGAAGATGGCGATTCTAATCAATCTGTGGGCGATGTAGATTCTCTCAAAAATAAAGTCCAAGATTTGCAAGATGAGCTTAAACGCTTGCAAAAATAAAGCATACTGATAATGCTACAATTGCGATCGCCAAAAAATTTGTCTTGTTTGAGTTTGTCTTGTTTGACTATGCCGATGTAGCACAGGGGTAGTGCAGCTGATTCGTAATCAGCAGGTCGTGAGTTCAAATCTCATCATCGGCTTACCACTAAAAAAAGAGAGGATGCAAAGCATCCTCTCTTTTTTTTTGAAAAGAAACCCAAAAAGGTGTAGCGCACGCGCAGCGTGCGCTACACCTTTTTAGGTTTTTGGGTTTAATTATGCTTGTCTACTTAAAAAGGAATATCGTCATAATCAGGAGCATCTGCTGCGGGTGATGCTACAGGTACATAGCTGGACATCGGTACAACGTTAGTAGGTGCAGCGCTAGTTGGTGTAGCACTAGGAACATTCGCAGGTTTGTCTGTGCGTGTGGAAGTATTTGTGGCAATACTCACTGTACTGCCGCCGCTACCAAAGCTATAAATGCGCTGAGCGACTAATTCGGTGCGTTTTTCTTTGTATGTACCGCGATCGACTGTATCGAGACGTAAACGACCTTCAACGACAACTTGATCGCCCTTATGATATTTTGCAACAATCTCATCCGCCAAATTATTCCAGCCCACAACCTTGATACGATAAGGGGCTTCTTCGGCGCGTCCACCTGCAAACTGGACGAGAAATGAAGCGATCGAGCTTTGGTTATCGGGAGTACGGCGTAGCTCTGGATCGCTCAGTACTTCTGCCATTAAGACAATAGAGTTCATAGGAATTTATCCAAATCTTACAGCTTATTTTTATTAGTATCCATAATATCGCGATCGCTATGCGATCGCCCAAATTACAGGCAAAATCTTGAGTGCAATGGTCTGCATCTGCATGTATAATTCTGCTGACTATTAAGCTCCTATGCTGCAATTAGTATTAACTCTGCATATATGCTGACCGTCAATGCACTTATCATTAGTACAATCATGCTCGATGTCGGGATTCAGTTCGTGATTATCGACAGAATATTTCGAGCAAAACAAGGTAACAGGCGGCGAGAAGAAGTGGAAGAAGAAAACCTTACTCGCTATGAGGCTAATACGTCTAGCGATCAGCCCAAGGGCTGGGAATTTAAAATTTTGCGGACTAGTAGCGGTGGTTTTCGCGGTCGTAAGGTTTTAAACAGAGTCTGTGCTGAAGAGGCTCAAGCAGGTTGGATTTTATTAGAAAAGCTTGACGATCATCGATTACGGTTTCGCCGCCCTGTTACAGCCCGCGATCGCGATCAGCAGTGCAAGATTGATCCCTATCGCACTCGCTATGGCATCGCTGAGATCGTAGAGACTTGGACAACGATCATTGTCTTGCTAGTGATCATGAGCGGTGCAGCAATTTTAGGCTTTATAGCAATGAATCGATTTTTTGGCGATTGGCGAACTCGCACCCTTCAAAGCGCTCCTCGCTCTGGCGATAATAACGCCATTCGTCAGCCTCCTAGTGCTAAGCCAACTCCACAATAATAAGTTTATTTTTTTAGAAGAACCCAATGAAAGCAATTATGTATAGTTATCGGCAAGTATATTAGGATATAAAACCCGAATATGGAAGGCGGCGCTCCGCG
>JBBRQX010000312.1:0-3899 GCA_038225745.1 Pseudanabaenales cyanobacterium
AAGCTGATTTTCGTAATTCATGTTTACGCAAAATTTCCGTAGTGCTGACATCACAGGTCGGATTGCCCCAGAGAATTTTTTCAGGCAAAGGCCCCGCGATCGCATTCCCCCCAAAGGCTTTACTGAGACAAGTAAGAGAGGCGATCGACAGAAAACTCAACCTATTTAGTTTTTTTAGAGCTTTTTGACATTTCATAGAGTTTAGAAAAATATAGAAATATGCTTATGTTGAATAATGTCACGATTCCCGCGTTTTTATAGACGGACTAGCCTTGACAATGTGGCACACTGACAAGTGTATTTCATGACTCGCCTCACCATGCTGCACAACCCCACCAGATTTAAGCCTAGTCCCATTGAAGATGATTCTGAAGAAAATGACGACGAATTAGAAGTTTATGACTTTAATGAACCCGAACCAGGAAGTCCGCCTGGAACATTAATCATTGATGAAGATGCGACTATTCCGAATATTTTCTTGATTGATTACAATGCTGACGAGGCGCTGGGTGTTCAGCTAGCGACACCCGAAGATTGTTTTCCCTATCTCGATAGTCAATCAGTCTCATGGGTTGATGTGCAAGGTTTAGGCTCTGAAGATGTAATGCAACGATTGGGTAAAGTATTCAACCTCCACGCTCTTGTGCTTGAAGATATTGTCAATATCCCTCAACGTCCCAAGGTCGAAAGTTTTGAAGATCAAGAATTGATCATCTTGCATATGGTGACTAGTCGTGAAAACGGTAGGGGGTTTTATGATGAGCAAGTGAGTTTGATCTTAGGCAAAAACTATGTCCTGACAGTCCAAGAAGAGCCTGAAATTGATGTGTTTGAGCCAATTCGGCAGCTTATTCATCGCAATCGTGGTGTCATCCGATCGCAAAAATCTGATTACCTCGCCTACACCCTAATTGATGCGATCGTGGATGGATTTTTCCCAGTATTAGAAGACTACGGCGAACGACTCGAAGATTTGCAAGATGAAGTAGTCGATAAGCCAACTCGCCAAACCCTCGATAAAATTCATAAAATCAAGCGTGAATTATTATTACTCCGCCGCGCTATTTGGCCGCAACGGGATGCGATCAGCGCCCTAATCCGCGAAAAAAGTCCTTTGATTACTCCAGAAGTACAGGTTTATATGCGTGACTGCTATGACCACACCGTACAAGTTATGGATATGGTCGAAACCTATCGCGAACTTGCCGCGAACTTGATGGATATTTATCTATCATCACTGAGCAATAGCACCAATGAGATCATGCGTTTTTTAACCGTGATTTCGACAGTGTTTATTCCACTTACCTTTGTGGCTGGTGTATATGGCATGAATTTTGATACTGAAATAGGAAATATGCCTGAGTTGAAATTACCCTATGGTTACGCTCTTTGTTGGTTATTGATGTTAGGGATTTCTGGCGGCTTGTTATTTTTCTTTTGGAAAAAAGGATGGCTATTTAGTCCGAAATAACGCAGATTTTTGGCAATGGGCTTAAGCCCATTGTTCGATGACGATCGCAAGGCAAGTAACAGCGATAAGGTAGATTAAATCCGTGCAATCCCATAATCCGTTTAATCCGTGATCAACAAACGCAAACTCCAAAGGGTGACTTTACAAGCGCACCAAATTTCGCCAACTTTACAAACTAATAGCGCGATCGCCTTAACGCCAGAACAAAAACACTACCTATGCAATGTATTGCGCTTAGAAACTGGAGCCGAATTTATTGCCCTTGATCGCCAAGCTGGATGGTGGCTAGCAAAATTAACAGGCGAGCTAGATATCGCGGAAATTATTGCCAAATTAGAAAATAATTCCGAATTAGCGGCGCAAATTACGCTGGGTATTGCCATGCCCAAGGGTAGCAATATCGAGTCAGTGATTCGTCAGACGACAGAGTTAGGGGTGCGGCAAATTGTGCCGTTATTTAGCGATCGCACGATCCTTAAAGCAGGTACAGAAATCGGCAATCAAAAACGCGATCGCTGGCAACGCATCGCCGAAGAAGCCGCCGAGCTTTCAATGCGTAACTATGTACCTGAAATTAATACGCCCCAAACATTCACTGAATGGCTTGATCATATTGCTCAATCAACAGCACCGAGCTGGAAATATATTTGCGTAACCAGTCCTGATGCGGCGCACTTGCTTACTACCTTACAAGATGCTCAAAACGAGCAAGTTTTGAACATCTTCATTGTTACTGGTTGCGAAGGTGGTTGGACGACTAGGGAAGAAGAGATAGCGATCGGATCAGGATTTATACCAGTGTCATTAGGCGATCGGATTTTGTCAGCAGTCACAGCACCAGTGGTAGCATTATCGATAATTGGCGCATTTTTGGATACTCAATGAAGCCCTCAAAAAAACCACCCGCAAATCGATATCGCCCAGCCGCGAAGAAAAGAAAGTGGTTGAGAGGATTTCAGTGGTTTTTACCAGGATTATTTGTCAAGCGATGGCTACTAGTTAGCGTTGTCGGGATTATCTTAATTGTGTTAGGGATTGCGATCTCGGCAAGGCTAACCCCAGTTTTGTTTCTATCGCGCCTGATTGGTAACACCATCGACACTTTGGTGGCAATTTTGCCACGCAATATGAGTGGTCCGATCGCCCTTTTAATCGGACTGGGGCTACTGTGGCTAGGACAAAAACGCGCCCTCGGCTCGATTACCAAAGTGTTGATGCCCGATCAAGACAAGGAATTATTAGAATTACTGGTTTCCCACCGCAAGCTCAATCGGGGACCAAGAATTGTCACGGTAGGTGGTGGTACTGGTTTATCCAATTTATTGCGCGGACTGAAGCAATATAGCGCCAACATCACGGCGATCGTCACCGTTGCTGATGATGGTGGCTCCTCTGGACGCTTGCGCCGTGAATATGGGGTGTTACCTCCAGGTGATATTCGTAGCTGTCTCGCCGCCCTTGCTGACGAAGAAAAGCTAGTCACCGAATTATTTCAATATCGTTTTAAAACAGGTGAGGGGCTATCTGGTCATAGCTTTGGTAATTTATTTCTCACAGCAATGAGTGAAGTTACAGGCGATCTCGAAAAGGCGATCGCGGCTAGTTCACAGGTTTTAGCCGTGCGTGGTCGGGTGCTGCCAGCCACGCTCGATCAGATGGTGCTATGGGCTGAGTTAGAAGATGGACGTTATGTCGAGGGCGAATCCAATATTCCTAAAGCTAGAGGAAGAATCAAACATATTGGCTGTAAACCCGAAAATCCTCAAGGATTACCGCAGGCTGTTGAAGATATTATTGAAGCTGACCTGATCGTAATCGGACCTGGCAGCCTATATACCAGTATCATTCCCAACCTACTCGTACCTGAGATTTTACAAGCTTTAATTAATCGCAATGTGCCATCGATCTACCTTTGTAATATCATGAGTCAAGTCGGTGAAACCGATGACTATGCAGTATCTGATTATGTGCGAGTTTTAGATGAGATCGCTGGAGTGCGACTATTTGATGTGGTTTTAGTCCAAAAGCAGCCGCCTTCTGAGCGATCGCTACAACACTATGCTTCTTTCGGATCGCACTTTACCGATCTAGATCGTGATAATCTCGCTCCCATGGGTTGTCCTGTCTTAATCGCTAATATCATGCAAGAGAAAGACAACGGTACAGTTTGTCATGACTCCGAAAAGCTTGCAGGTTTCCTAATGCGTTGGTATAACCTCCAGTAACAAGAAATCAATATTACAATTCAAAATATCATCAGTGTTACAGCAATATCATATCCAAGTTAACAGTGATATTTATGCTCTTGGCGGATTGCAAGAGTGGTTTCAGCAGTTTCAAAATTTATTACCAAAATCAACTTGGATGCAATGCAACCTTGTCTTAGTAGAAGTATTTACCAACGTAGTTTCTTACGCTCATGCGGGAT
>JBBRQX010000313.1:0-3866 GCA_038225745.1 Pseudanabaenales cyanobacterium
AAAGCGTTTTATATTTGTTTTGATAGGGTGGAGCGTTGCGCTATTCCATCAAAACTACATTTTTTCTAGCGCTTGCAACTTGTAATAAGCTTCTCGCAATGGCAAGCTAGAACCTTCTTCTAGCATAGCAGCAAAATCATAGGATTCTTGGTAAGCAGCGCGTGCTTTTGGCAGATTTCCAAAAGATAAGTACAAATCACCGAGATATCGTTGCACGATCGCCGCCGTTTCGCGATCGCCCATTACTAAGGCAAGGCTAGAGCGATTTTGCAATAAATCTTCGATGCGATAAAAGTTCGGAACTTCGAGATAGGCAGCAATCAGGCGATCGCTTGCCACTGACATCAACTTGTAATTACGATATTGACGGGCAATCGTGAGCGCCATGCCGTAGTCAGCGATCGCGGCTTTGTAATTATCCAAAGACATCAAGCTATCGCCGCTATTGACATAGGTATAGCCCTCACCGATCGCTGCGCGGATGGGATATTGTTTGATCGCTGCGTAATATTGCTTGATGGCTGCCATCTGATCGCCATAACGCGCCGCGATTAAACCTTTGTTACTTAAGGCGATCGCCGTATTCAGCCTTTGATCGTTCTGCACAGACAGATCGAGCGTGGCTTTGTTCAGTTTTGCGGCGGATTCTAATTTATTTTGAGCAATCTCAAAACTGACTAAATTATTCGAGCTTTCTAACTTTGCGCCATTGTCTTGCAAAGTATTGGCATAGCGAATCCTTTGACGAGTCGAGTCTTGAGCCGCATTAGTCGCCCCCATCAGTTCATAGGCATCGCTCACCCGTGCCAGAGTGTAGGCGATCGCAGGTTGATCGTTAACGCGGCGGTAATAACCGATCGCATAGAGCCAAGTTTTAATCGCCTCGCGGGGTTTGCCATCTTTGAGTTGATCATAGCCGCGATCGAGTAGGCGATCGGCTTCATCGCGCACTGCCCGATTTTGGGGATTGACAGTTGCTTGCTGCGCCTGAGTTGGCATCGGCACAATGATCGCCCCCAGAAGAGCCGCTAAAATTATGGCGCTGATATTAACAACCGACATTTTCTGACGCTTTCTATACATATCCTTACATCCTCACCAAAAAGGTGAACACATTGTAGCGACATCAAAGCAATTTTTTCTAGAAGTTTTCTGACATTATCTGACAAAATCGAAAAAGAAGAGGCAACGCGAAGCGTTGCCTCTTCTTTTTGGGATCGTATTTATTAGCCAATTATCACGTTAAAAGTTTGGACAACCAAATCCACAAACTCCTTTGATAAAACTTCTCCAGTTGTTTTCCACCAACGCTGACTCAAATCAATAGTCCGCACTTGTTCAGCAATCACTGCCCCCTTAATCTTGAATCCTACAGGAATCGAAATCATCATCTTAATTTCAGGTTTAATCGTACTGGTAATCGGCGTTACAACCACCATCCCTTGACGGCTTTCGTTATATTTTGTGTGACTAATTACCAGACATGGACGCGCATCGCCCGATTGTTCTCTGCCTTGAGTAGGGTTTAAATTGATTCTAATAATTTCTCCCCGTTGAATATTCATAGCAATTCTCGTCCCGTCGGTGCGCTCTCAATAAAGTTAGCCACATCATTGGGGTATTGAAAATTTGGAGGGATAGAAGATAATAATTCATCAAGCGTTGGAGCTTCTAACTTTTTAGTAATTACCAAAGTTCCCTTTGATTCAGTTATCTCTACGGTTGAGTTTTCATTAAAATCTAAGCTTTCAGCAAGCTTATGAGGAATTAGCAAGCCAAGGCTATTTCCCCATTTTTTTAATTTGATATTCATAAAAAATAGAGGTGACTTGATAGTTATACAATGTATAATACCTTCTCTGCCGATGCTTTAGTCAACACTCAAAACTAAGCCTTTCAAATAAGCACCTTCAGCGTGAAAAATACTTGTTGGATGATCAGCAGGATGATTTAACTGATGCAAAACCTTGATATTCCGACCTGACTCGATCGCTGCCGCCGTCACTGCACCCGTAAAGTTCTCCAAATTCACAACTTGCGAACAGGAGAATGTAAATAACAAACCGCCACTTTTTATTTTAGAAAGCGCCTGTAAATTTAATTTTTTATAACCCTGCATTGCCGCATGTCGCGCCGACAAGTTTTTTGCAAAAGCAGGGGGATCAAGCACGATCGCATCGTAATCAGCATCGCATTGCCGTAGAAAATCAAACACATCACCTGTAAATGAAGTATGTTTTGCCTGACTCTCAGTATCAAAATTTGCAGCAATATTGCGATCTGTCCATTCCATCGCCTTGACCGAGCTATCGATCGAATGAACTTCTCGCGCCCCACCCGCCACTGCATAAACTGAAAATCCGCCCGAATAGCAGAAAGTGTTTAAAACTTTTTTGCCTGTCGCGTATTGTCCAAACAAGCGACGATTCTCGCGCTGATCTAAGAAAAATCCCGTTTTCTGTCCTCTTTCCCAATCGACAATAAAGCGATGTCCATATTCTAAAACTTCGCCGCCATCGACAGATTTTTCGCCGATCAATAAACCATCCTCAAACTGACTATGTGGTTTACGCGAAAGTGTCGCTGCGCTTTTATCGTACACAGAATGTAAGCGATCGCCATAAATCCCCATCAGAGCTTCGGCAATTTCCATCCGATAGCGATATGTTCCTAAAGAATGGCATTGCAAAACTGCTGTACTGCCATAAATATCAATAATTAACCCTGCTAAACCATCACCTTCAGAATTAATCAATCGATAGCAATTTGTTTCAGGATTATCAATCAATCCCATTTGGTTTCTAAGGGCAAATGCAGTTGTCAAGCGATCGCCTAACAACTGCTCCATCGACTCGACAGGCTGAAACGACAACACCTTGATCGCGATGCTACCCAATCCCCACAGCCCGATCGCTAAAAATTTGCCATCTTCACTATAGGCTTCTACCAAGTCACCATCCTTGACATCACCATGCATTTTGGCGATCGCGCCTGAAAAAATCCAAGGATGAAAACGCTGAACCGCATCGACTTTTTTACGATGGATAATCGCACGGGGCAACGTTGACATGGCTAATAACTTCTATGTGTGAGTGGCTGACAACCATATCATAATTTAAGACGCTCAAACCCGAAGAGTAAGGGCGGCGCAACGCGCCGCCCTTACTCTTCGGGTTTGAACGAATATTCCTTTTATGCTATTCTCAAGAAACAAGCGTTATTGATAATGCCATGACTTCTGCGGACACAACCTATTCACCTGAATCCCTTAAGGCTGAACTCAATTCAAAGGGTTGTCGCATGACCCCGCAGCGTGAGGTAATTTTAAGTACATTCCAGACATTGCCTGAAGGCGAGCATCTCAGCGCTGAAGATTTGTGCGATCGCCTAAAAGCACAAGGCGAAAATATTAGTCTTTCGACAATTTATCGGACTGTAAAAATGATGGCGCGAATGGGGATTTTGCGCGAATTAGAGCTTACGGAAGATCATAAACATTACGAAATTAACCAGCCTAAACCCCACCACCATCATCATTTAGTTTGCGTAAAAACTAACCGCGTTATCGAGTTCAAAAATGATCAAATCCTCACAATCAGCAAAAAAGTCGCTGATAAATATGGCTTCTCAGTCTTAGATTGCCAACTTACGATTATTGGTGTCAGCCCTGAAGGACAGCGATCAATTTTTTAAAGTATTTAGCCTAAGAGTGCCTCGATATCTTTACGCAGATAGAAAAGCTGCCCTCACCCCCTAGCCCGCAGGAGATTTGATCGCATCGCGTTTCGCGATCAAAGCCTTCGCTGAGCGTGGATTGACTAAGCAATACTGACAATAGCTTTTATCTATTTTTAAAGAAACACTTA
>JBBRQX010000314.1:0-3856 GCA_038225745.1 Pseudanabaenales cyanobacterium
AACATCTAGATCTAATTGTGTGAGATTGCGATCGAGTTCGGCAAGGCGGTTAACTATTTGTTGCTGACGATCGCCTACTCTCACGAGTTCTTCTTGCAATCGCTCTTTTTCATTGGCGAGTTGATGCATCTGGATATATATAGCCGAAGGAGTTTTACGCAGAGGCATAGAACGTAACTTCGGCTGAATGGGTCTACGAGATGCACGAGAAATAGTCATAAAAATTTAGCCCTGTTATTTGGTTGGACTTGACTCAAAGAATACTTTATACAGAATAAATCCGACCAGCGCCATGATGCCGATGGAAATAGTGGCTGTTACTAGTTTAAATACAAAACTCAGAATTGTAAATGTAACTAAGCCGATCGCTACGATCGCCGCAATTTTGCTGGCTCCAGTCAGGCTATTTACCCAACTAACGACGCTACTTAAACTAGTTTTGGCGGCACTAACACTTTGACCAACAGCAACAAATTCTGGCTCAGCCCGTTTGTCAGGGTTGTGTGGTTGGCTACTCGATTGTTGTTTGTTGCCCATCACTTCGCGCTCTAGCTCACGAAAGCGTTCTTCAAGGTTGTCAGTTTGACTCATAGCCGCAATGAATAAAAATCTATTGCTTATTCTAGCGTAAGCGTAGAGATCAAAGAGTTGGCTGCGGCGCAGCCAACTCTTTCGAGTTTGTGTCTTTCGCAAACTTAAGTCTAGAGAACTATCCCGAATCTTGTTACAAATTGTTAAAATAATCTTTAAACTAAGTCTATAAGTAAGTTTACGAAAATCCTATGTCCGCAACCAAAACAGACTTTGAGTTAGATCGCTACGATATCAAGGCGATCGCCGACTATTACCGCAACCAACCTTTGCGGGTCTGGTGGCGCTGCATAGTGATTTTTGTACCACTGATTTGGCTGTTTATCAGGCTTCGTCTCAGTGCCAAAGCTTCAACTGCAACATTAAGAGGATTAGCGATCGAATCGCGCAAGTTAATAACACGTTTGGGCCCTGCCTTTATCAAAATCGGTCAGGCTCTCTCAACCCGTCCCGATATCGTGCCGCTCGTATTCATGGACGAGCTTGCCGAACTGCAAGATCAACTGCCACCGTTTCCTAATAAGATCGCTTTTCAATTTATTCGCGATGCATTGGGAGCAGATCCATCAGAAGTTTATGCAGAAATCTCGGATAACCCAATCGCGGCGGCTTCACTGGGACAAGTTTATAAGGGAAAGCTGAAAACAGGCGAAACCGTTGCCATCAAAGTGCAACGCCCTGATATTGCCGCAGGGATTGCCCTTGACATGTATATCTTGCGAGGCATTGGCGTATGGCTCAAAAAGACTTTCAAAATTATTCGCACCGATTTAGCGGCGATTCTTGATGAGTTTGCCAGTCGCATTTTTGAAGAAATGGACTATACCTTTGAAGGTCAGAATGCCGAAAAATTCGCCAAATACTATGGCGGATTAGAGGGAATTTACGTTCCTAGAATCTATTGGAAATACACCGCTAAACGGGTGCTGACAATGGAATGGATCGAAGGCATTAAGTTAACTAATGTCCAGAAAGTCAAAGACGCTGGCTTTGATAGTCGTCATATTATTGAAGTTGGGGTGCAATGCTCTTTGCGTCAATTGCTTGACTATGGATATTTTCACGCCGATCCACATCCTGGGAACTTGTTGGTGATGGGTGATGGTCGCCTCGCCTATATCGACTTTGGGATGATGAGCGAAGTTTCGGCTGAACAACGATTTGGACTGATTGAGGCGATCGTGCATTTAGTTAATCGTGATTTTGATGCACTTTCTAAAGACTATGTGCGTCTGGGCTTTTTGACAGAAGATACTGACTTTGAAGCGATCGTGCCTGCTCTATCGAGAGTATTTGATCTACCTCAAGGTCAGAGCTTGACCCAAATGGATTTTAAAGACATAACTGATCAACTTTCGCAGATCATGTATGATTATCCCTTCCAAGTTCCTGCGTATTATGCACTGATTATCCGATCGCTTGTCACTCTAGAAGGAATCGCTTTTACTGTCGATCCTAAGTTCAAAGTCTTAGCTGTGGCTTATCCCTATGTGGCCAATCGTTTGCTAAATGACTCTTCACCAGAACTGGGAATGGCGCTCAAAGATCTACTCTTCCGTGATGGCGAATTTCGTTGGAATCGTTTAGAAAATTTATTAAGTAATGCTCAAACCAATCCCGACTATAACTTGAGTGGAACTCTCGACAAAGGAATTGATTTCTTGCTTTCCGATCGCAGTGAATTCATGCACGACCGCATTATCGATGAAATTGTCAAAGGTATTGAAGCTGAGGCGAGCAAGCGTCTACCTGAGAGATTTCGCACCTCCCTAATTGGCGATATCGTCAGCGATCTTCAAGCAAAAGAAACAATTGCTCAAACAGAAACCCCATCAAGTTTGGACTATATTCTCCGACTATGGGCTATCCTTCGGAACGATCAGCCGATCGCCCCAACTGACATTCTGCCCTTGGCAACCCAAATTCTCAGCAAGCGCGAGACGCTGACCTTCGGGCGCGATGTTGTTTCTAAGCTGGCGCAGCGATCGCTAGTCAGAGCATTCCGTGGCGTTTTATTACGCGATGAGAAAAAATACCAAGCTGATCTACAACAAGAGTTAGTGAACAACGATGTTAGTAATCCTGCTTATAAAGGTGAAGAGAGAGAACTAGTTGGCTCTGGCGCTTTGGGGTTGAGGCGATCGGTAAATGGACGCAGTTGGTAACACAAAAAGAGAGGATGCGATGCATCCTCTCTTTTTGTTAGAAGAAAAGCTCAATCTCCGATTCTGTGCAAAATGAGTGCCAATATCAATGCCAAGGCAATCACTGTTTTTTGTGGAAGTGCGATCGCGAAAAACTCTTTAACCTGCCTGATTACCGCGAATTAAAAAACGAA
The DNA here is from genome assembly GCA_038225745.1 of Pseudanabaenales cyanobacterium. Taxonomy (GTDB): domain Bacteria; phylum Cyanobacteriota; class Cyanobacteriia; order Pseudanabaenales; family Pseudanabaenaceae; genus Pseudanabaena. Next base: position 2,930 of record JBBRQX010000314.1, read on the forward strand.
CCTCTTCCAGTAAAACATTAAATCTTTGATCGCTTTCAGCCTGTCTCTCCTTAACTAATTCCATATCTCGCTGACTCTGAGCAGCCAGTTGCAACAAAGCCTGAGCAGTTATTCTTAAACCATCTATACCATCCTTCACCTCAGTTACACTTTCCCGCAATTCAGTTGTACTTTTCCGCAACTCAGTTGTACTTTCCCGCAACTCAGTCGTACTTTTCCGCAACTCAGTTGTACTTTCCCGCAACTCAGTCATACTTGAAGCTAATCCATCAAGCATTTCATCATTCCAACGTTGCACAGCCATAGTATTTTCTTGGTTATGAACTCTATACGATACATTCTATAATATATTTACTTTTTCAGGTATAGCTGCGTTAGGACAAGCCAAAACCCAGAGAGTAAGTTGCGGCGCTTCGCGCCGCAACTTACTCTCTGGGTTTTATGTTCTGATACATTTGGCGACAGCTAGAATAGTCGTTTTTTGGACGCTCGCCATTCTAGGTAGACAATATTTGAGGAATAATTGATGCTTATTGCTCAATTTTTTGGCGTACATCTTGGCAATAATGCTTGACTGCATCCGTAATCGTGCTTCGCAAATCAGCATATTTTCGCGCAAAGGGAGGTTGCCAATCGGATAAACCTAGAACATCATGAGTCACTAAAATTTGTCCATCGCATCCATTTCCTGCACCAATGCCAATCGTGGGAACAGGTATCAAATTGGTGATTTTTGCGGCTAGCTCCGCAGGAATATTTTCCAATAACAATCCAAAAATACCTGCTTCGACCAATGCTTTTGATTGCGCCAATATTTCGGCGGCAGCATCAGGCGTATTTCCTTGAACCCGATAACCGATCCGATGCACCGATTGCGGTGTTAGCCCCACATGCCCCATCACTGGCATTCCCGCCTGTACTAGCTTG
>JBBRQX010000315.1:0-3856 GCA_038225745.1 Pseudanabaenales cyanobacterium
GATTTTGGTGTTACCCACGCTGTTGCGATGAGTGATGGCACAATTATTGATGCTCCTAAATTCTTGGCAAAAGCAGCTCAGGAAATTAAGGCTCTCAATAAAGAAAAACGTAGAAAACGCTCTCCTAACCGCAAGAAGAAAATCAAAGCTTCTAAGGGTTGGAAACGAGCGCAGAATAAAGTGTCTCAACTTAGTCGCAAGGTCGCGAGAAAAAGAGACGATTGGATGCATAAAGTTTCTAGCAATATAGTTAGCGGTAATAGCCTAATTGCCACCGAGAAACTGACCATCAAAAATATGACTCGCAAGGCGAAAAAAGGTAGTAAGCGTAAGGCTCAGAAAACTGGGCTTAATCGCAATATGCTTGACGTTGGGATCGGTATGCTTAAGTCCGCGATTGAGTACAAGGTTACTGAATCGGGTGGGCAATATATTGAGATCCCAACTCAGAAGGTAAAACCTTCTCAAACTTGCCCTAATTGCGGTCATCAGCAAAAAAAAGAACTCAGCGAGCGTGTACATACTTGTTTGCAATGTGGCTACACAGCAGATCGTGATGTGGCGGCGGCGCAAGTCATGCTCAACTGGGTTTTATATGATTCTACGGTGTTCGGAACGAGCATCGTCAAACGTGGAGATCCTAGCTCTACTCCATCCCCTACGCATTGTGGCGGGATGGCGCAACTTGGCTCGGCGAAGCGTAAAAAACACTCCTTGCTCGATGGGATTTTAGAAACCCCATCCTCGCGTAGCAGGGTGGGATAGTTCATAAAGTTCAACTCAGCATCATGTCAGACAAACAAACTCATCCCACATTTTTACTCGTTGACGGACATTCTCTCGCATTTCGCGCCTTTTATGCCTTTGGCAAACATCCCGAAGGCGGCTTGCGAACTTCGACAGGAATCCCGACTAGCATTTGTTTTGGTTTTTTAAAAGCATTAATCGAAATGCTCGATCGCGAAAAACCTACAGCCGTGGCGATCGCCTTTGACCTCGCCGTACCAACTTTTCGCCATGAGATCGATGATACTTATAAGGCAAATCGGAATGAAACTCCTGAAAGTTTTATTCCTGATATGCAGAACTTACAAAAAGTCTTAGCAGCGATGAATCTGCCAGCGATTACTCAAGCAGGATTTGAAGCAGATGATGTGTTGGGGACTCTATCGCAAGCGGCGAGTGCAGAAGGATACACAGTCAAGATTTTAAGTGGCGATCGCGATTTATTCCAGTTAGTTGATATTGACAAGCGGATTTCGGTGCTGAACATAGGGCAGAAAGATAAAATTGTCGAATATCACGCCGATCAGGTCAAAGAACGTCTAGGTGTATTACCAACGCAAGTTGTGGACTATAAAGCCCTTTGTGGTGATGCTTCTGATAATATTGCTGGCGTGAGGGGGATTGGTGAAAAAACTGCTATTAAACTAATTGAAGAATATGGAACTCTAGAGAATATTTTGGCGGCTGTGCCGAAGATGAAAGGCGCAATCAAAATCAAGCTAGAGCAAGGGATTGAGGCGGCTAAACATTCGCAGTTTATGGCAACGATTAAAACTGATGTACCGATCGCGATCGCGATCGCTGATTGTAAATTGACAGGTTTTGATACTACCGAGTTAATTCCTTTATTAGAAGCGCTTGAGCTTAAAGCTTTTGTGAATCGAGTCGATCAGATTCAGGCGAAGTTGTCGGGTAATTATGAGAAGAAGAAGCCCTCACCCCCAGCCCCTCTCCCTAAGGGAGAGGGGAGTAAGACTGATCATGGGGAAGATGAGGAGTTGTGGTTTGATTTTGCTAAGCAGGAAGAGGATCGGGCGATCGCAGCTTCAGCTTCAGTAAAACTAAATGTCCAGATTATTGATACGATCGCAAAATTAGAACAGTTATGCGAAACTCTCAGAAACAAACAACCAGCAGCATGGGATACAGAAACATCAGGGCTAAATCCTTTTGAAGCGGAATTAGTGGGGATTGGCTGTTGTTGGGGTGACTCGGTTAGTGATATTGCTTATATTCCTTTAAGTCATAGTGAAGGACAAAATCTGAAATGGGAAGAAGTAAGAGAATTTCTTAAGCCAATTCTCGAAGACCCCAGTTATCCAAAATACCTACAAAATGCTAAGTTTGATCGCTTGATGTTCAAGGCCTCAGGGATTGAGCTAGCAGGTGTGACTTTTGATACAATGATTGCAAGTTACGTGATCGACCCTGAAGCAAGTCACAAGCTTGATAATCTAGCGATGGACTTACTCCAAATTCGCACTGTTAGTTATAAAATTCTAGTCGGTAAAAGCAAATCGATTGCTGAAATTGCTATTCCATCAGTTGCTCAATATTGCGGGATGGATACATACATCACCTATCACCTTGTGCCGATTTTGCAAGCGCAATTGACCGCAGTGCCTGAACTTTTGGACTTATGTCAAAATGTCGAAATACCTTTAGAACCAATTCTCGCAGAGATGGAATGGCGAGGCATCAGGATTGACAAAGAATATTTAGGAAGATTTTCTCAGGAACTAGAGAAAGATTTGGATGTTTTAGCGATCGCTGCTTATGCTCAAGCTGGCAAAGAATTTAATCTTAATTCTCCTAAGCAACTAAGCGAAATCCTTCTAGAATTATTAGGCGAAAAATTTATTAAAAAATCACGTAAAAGTTCCACAGGCTACTCTACAGATTTTGCAGTCCTCACTAAATTAGAAGGCGATCATCCTCTCATTGACACAATTCTCGAAAATCGCACTCTTGCTAAGCTCAAATCCACATATGTTGATGCTTTACCATTATTGATTCAATCTAAAACTGGGCGAGTGCATACAGATTTTAATCAGACTGTAACTGCCACAGGTCGTTTGAGTAGTTCCAATCCTAACTTACAGAATATTCCTATTCGTACCGCTTTTAGCAAGCGGATTAGAGCAGGATTTTTGCCAAAAGAAAATTGGATATTAATGGCTGCCGACTACTCGCAGATTGAGCTTCGCATTCTTGCCCATTTAAGCCAAGAGCCTGAATTAATGAGGGCTTTTAATGCTGGTGAAGATGTCCATACAGTTACCGCTCAACTTCTATTAGAGAAAGAAGAAGTAAACAGCAATGAGCGTCGTCTCGCTAAAATTATTAACTATGGGGTGATTTATGGCATGGGAGCGCTAAAATTTAGTCGAGATATTCAAGTCTCTGTTAAACAAGCAAAACAATTTATTGAGAAGTTTAATCAGCGCTATTCCCAAATTTTTACTTATATGCAGAGCGTGGAAGTAGAAGCAGAACAGAATGGCTATGTCGAAACTATATTAGGAAGACGGCGATATTTTCGTGGGCTGAGTCAGATTAATGGCTACCAAAAGGCGGCTCTATTGCGATCAGCAGTCAATGCGCCCATTCAAGGAACTAGCGCCGACATTATTCAAATTGCAATGTTGCACGTCGATGAGCTTTTGCAAGGCTATCAGGCACGGCTACTATTACAAGTCCATGATGAACTTGTATTTGAAGTTCCACCTGATGAAGTTGATGAATTACAACCAAAAATTAAAGCGGCGATGGAGTCTGCTGTGGAGCTTTCAGTAAAGCTAGAGGTAGATATTCATACTGGTAAAAATTGGATGGAAGCAAAGTAAGTACTCCTTTCCCAGTGAAAGATTAGCGTTGCGGCGCTCCGCGCCGCAACGCTAATCTTTGGGTTTTAATGTCTATTTTTATAATGGGAAGAGAGTAAGTAAGCATAATAAAACCCAAGAAGCTGTAGCGCACGCGCAGCGTGCGCTACAGCTTCTTGGGTTTTGCACACTTACAGAATAATACGACAGATTGAAAGCTCAGCGTCTTCAGACCTGAGATGAAA
>JBBRQX010000316.1:0-3855 GCA_038225745.1 Pseudanabaenales cyanobacterium
ACTTTTTAGGTATCACGAGCATTTTTAGCGCGAGGGCGATCGCCCAATATTTCATCGCCAAAAAATATCAACTACAACTTGCACCGCCACTTTTATTGCCATGTCTAGGCGGTTTTGGTTTGCTAAGCAGTTTAAATACCTTTACTACATTGGGGCGGAACCTCAAAAATCAGCGCCGCATTCTTTTCGATTTAGTCGCGATCCCCACAAGCACAGGTTTAGCAATATCGGTGATTTTATTGATTTTGGGGAATTGGATATTAGTTCCCGCAAGTTCTGCGATCGCCGATCCCGCGATGGCAACCTCTCTGTTAATACCCAATCTAAATAGCTTCGACTTCAAAAATTCAATTTTGGCAACTTTTATTCACGCAACTAGCACTTTAGGCAAATCAGGAATTACCTCAGAAATAATCCCAGCTTTTTCACCCCTCACCTTGGCTGGATGGTCTGGCTTAGCGCTCAGCGCTTTACAACTTATGCCTTTTGATTTACTTGATGGAGGCAATCTGGCGATCGCCATGTTTGGGCATCGACAAGCCGTAAAAATCGCTCGGATCGCAAGGTTAGTATTACTAGCGATCGCCTTACTTGTCCAACCTTGGCTGAAGATTTACAGTCTCTTGCTGTTTTTATTACCGATCCCGCGCCCACTTATTTTGAATGAGAGCATCGAAATCGACAGAACCCGCGATCTAATTGGCATGACTTTAATGGCGATCGCCTTACTAATCATCCTCCCGATGCCAAAGTCTTTTATATTTTAAGTGAGCATAATCAAGCCAAAAAAGCTGTGGTGAAGACTGCGCGTGCGCCACAGCTTTTTGAGCTTTGATTTTTATTTTGATTTTATTTTAAATTTCAAAATGCAATTTTGGGATTATTATTAACCTTGGCATGAGGTAGCTACGATATTGTTGCTACTGGTAACATCAGTTGAGTCAACAGTAGAGACATGTTCATCCTGAAACGCCAAGACGTTGAAATCGTCAACGTCCAAAATCCACAAAATAAAGATCAACAAATACCGATTTTGCAATATCAGGGGCAAACATTTCGGTTACTCAACATGTTTGGTGATAATCGCGATGAAGCTCTAGCGCTTTGGCGTGACTTAACTGATAACAAAGGCAAAGCTTGCGTATTACTAGAAGAGCCTCAACGTTTTAGCGTATGGGGACGGATCAAACTCGACCGACTCCATAAAGCAAGTGCTAATAGTTCTTCGGCGGGTACACATCTTGTCCAAGGCTGTTTACTGATATTGCAAGCTGTCTATCTGGATGTCGAGGATCTTCTTGGTGTTAGGCAAGCAGCTTCTTTTAAGCAAGACTTACTCAAGTTCATGCAACAAGGTAAATTTGCCCAAAGTGAAACCCTCTCGGCGTTAGAATCAGTTCTGTCAATTAATCCACTTGATAGTGTACAAATTCCCAACTGGGATGAAAGCAAATTACAACTTCTTCTAAGCGAAATACATCGGCTAGCCTCTTCCTACTTCGGCAACAATAGTTTCGTCGATAGTGCGATCGAGGCTTTAAATGAACTACCCGAATCAGTATCCGTAACTGCTTGGTTGAGCAAAATCCCTAAAGGTAAATTCTGACAGTAATCTTGCTGCATTATTTCTATAGTTCACTTTTAAAGTTGTAAAGTTATTGCTTTTAGCGCAATACTTGTTATTTTATCTTTCTAAACATTGTTTTTTATGGTTGTAGCCAAGGTTCAAGATACATGAGTAGAGCCAAGACTCCGTCCCCATCAGGGATTTCCACTCAGTCTATTGTTTGGGCAGCGATCGGATGGGCAGCATTAGCTTTAATGTTCTACCTGTTTTTTAACGCTCCAACTGATGGACCGTATACGATATTAACTACTGCAAAAGATAACTGTGCAGACTTGGCAAAATCTTTTGGGCTTGTGCCGAACGTGATGGTGAGACCAAGCTGGTATCGCGTTGGCACATATATTTTTCAGACTGTCGCGATCGCCTTCTCAGGTATTCTGTGTTTGCGTAACTGGCGCAGTCCCAAAATTATCAGCGGACGTAATGTATGGCTAGGATTGGGGCTAGGCATTATTGCTTGGGGAATTGGCAACCTTATTTTTGGATTTCTAGACTTTCAATCTCAAAGTAAGCTTATCGAAGCAAGTGAGCCACTAAAACAAATTGCCAAAATCCCAGAAGCTGCTCGAAAACAATTGTTAGCAAAGGCGACTGCTAGCGTCGATTCAATTGTTCCTCCCTTTCCATCAATCGCCGATATTTTCTTCACAGCCACCTATGTATTTTTGTCATGGGGCATGGCGATGTCAGTCATTGGTCGGAGACTAAATCTTTATCCGAAACAATGGGCGATCGTTGGCGCAGTTGGCTTGGTTGGCGTTGGACTTGCAGCTTATGTTAATTTTGGCATAGGTACTTTTGAGCTAGATACAGGCAAAATCCTCAACATTATTTATGCTTTAGGAGATATTTGGTTATTGATTGTTGCCACGATTCTGTTACTTGCCTTTTGGGGCGGTAAAGCGGCTCAATCTTGGCGATTACTTGGTAGTGCTGGTGTTGCCATGTTTTTTAGTGATTTATGGTTTAACTACAGCAACAACGTTGGTGATATTTGTAATGGGAAATCTTATCAAAGTGGATCACCTACAGAATTCTTTTGGATTCTTGCTTTTTTACTATGGGGTATGGCAGCCGCTTTAGAATTTGATTTATCTTCGCGCCCAGCTACTCGCGGTCGTAGAACTTGACAAGAAAAAACCAACCTTATGCTCTTACCATTGAAAGATTAGAGGTGCGGCGCTTCGCGCCGCACCTCTAATTCTTGGTTTTTTATTGTTAATATGCCCCGTTACCTTTGGGGAAAATCACAACCAAAATAGTTTTAAAAATTAAATGTAGATCGAGGCAAAAGCTCATGCGCTTAACATAACTGGCATCTATTTGTACACGCCTTGAATAAGGAATGTCATTACGACCTGACACTTGCCATAGCCCTGCAATACCTGGGCGAACGCTTAGCACTCGATCAATTGCTGAACCATATTTAGTTAATTCAGCTTGAACTAACGGGCGCGGTCCCACCACACTCATATCCCCCATCAGCACATTCCAGAACTGGGGCAACTCATCTAAACTCGTTGTTCTCAAGAACTTGCCAATTTTAGTAATCCGAGGATCATTCTTAAGCTTAAAAGATGCTTCGTATTCAGCCCGACTGATTGGACAAGCGTTTAAATAATCTTCAAGCGCTTGATCTGCGCCGTTAATCATAGTTCTGAATTTAATGCAATTAAAGCTATAGCCATTTAAGCCGACTCTCGGATGAATATATAAGAACGAGCTACGAGAACTGATCAAAATTAACAACGTAATTGCTAAATAAACTGGTGAGAATAAAGCTAAAACAGCCGATGCAAACACGATATCAAAAACCCTTTTCCCCCAAGTTGCATAAAAATCTGTTCGCTCAATGACCTTAGTCTTTGTACGAAGGCTAACTTGATTATTTGCTTTGCTTCTAGTAATCATCAAATCTCTACACCACACCACATAGTTGAACTAATCATACAATGCCTGTCTACTTTTATTGGGGCGATGACGACTATCAGATTTCTCAGGCAGCTAAAAAGCTGATCAGCACCCATGTCGATCCGATGTGGCGTGATTTTAATTATGCAAAAATCAATGCTACTGGGGATCTTGAAGTAATGAACGGATTAAACCAAGCTGTAACTTCACCTTTTGGAATGGGTAGTCGCTTAACTTGGCTAGCTGATACGGCGATCGCCCAACGCTGTGCAGAATCGCTACTTGCCGAGCTAGAAAGAACTTTTAAGAATTTACCT
>JBBRQX010000317.1:0-3842 GCA_038225745.1 Pseudanabaenales cyanobacterium
AAACTAGTAAGGTCGGTATCAAGACCAAACGACTCAAGGCTGGCTGGAACAACAACTATCTTAGGGATATTCTGAGGAACTTAAACATAGTCACTGTATGAATTTCGTTAATTATTAAGAAACATGTGCGGTTGCCCTAATATGCCCAGTAGCATGATATACAAATAGACTTATCTTTGATATTATTCCAATTCTCGCAATGTTCACATGACCAAGATTTAGCTCGGTTAGCAGAGCCACACACCAACATGAAGTTTTCTGGCTCTAAGTCTGGTTCACCATCAATTTCAAAAGGGACACGATGATCGATTTGCAATTCACGTTCTTCAACTTCTTCGAGATAAATAGAACATATACAACCGCATCGCTTAATCAACTCATCTTTAATTTGTTTTGATAAACCTGTTCTACCAGCAAATCTAGTAAACCTAGCTTTGCTAATATCTCCAAATCTATAGGCAGCTATTTTTCTTCCGTCACTCCCTGTTACTCGAAAGGTTTCTAGAGGAATACCATGCTCTCGTACATCTCTAGCCGCTCTTGGAGGATGATTATAGCCGTAGGTTTCCTTCAAGTCTTCAGTTGTAATAAATCCGTATTGCAGAATATGATCGATAACCGCTTTTGGTCTTTTCGCAGTCACCGACTGACAAAGTTGTACGAAGTTATCGGGTAGTTGTTGAGAATTATCCATACTTTTCTAGGATGGTCAGTTGTTTTGGTGCTTTGCTAATATAGCTTGCCACTTCTGCAAATTGACCGCTCATCAAACTTGGTGACAAGTACAAAGATTCTACAGTTATTTCCTCTCTACCGAGCAGAGTTGATTGTGAAGACCGTCCAACCTCAATTTCAATCCTCTTAAGGTTTAAACTTTCAGGTAATATTTTGCCAAAAGTCTTATTACCTAGCTTTCCATCATAGCTAATTACAAAAGCTATTCTCTTCTCATTTAAATGCTTAAGGGCTAAAACAAAATCATCAAAGTCGATTCCAGAGAAATATCTTGAATCTCTATTTCCACATACACCTTGGTAAGGGGGATCCATATAAACAAAATCACAACTCTCGACTTCAGCCAATACTTGTCGGTAATCCAAACATGTAAATTGACATTTTTCTCGAAGGAGATGGGACACTCCTTCGAGATTTTTTTTCATAGTTGCAGGCTGTGTTCCTTTTCTCCTTTTATCAGGGCTTTGATTGAATAAGCCTCCAGCGTTATAGCGGACAGATCCTTTTACACATCGGGCAAGTAAATATAGGAATAGCTTTGGATCATTTGTCTTATTAAATTTTTTTCTAACTTCAAAATAGTGGCCTACTGAATCAGTAAGTTGTTCGTTCCATATATCCGCATAGGCATCTGCTATATCATCTGGATTTTCTATAATTAGGTTCAATAATTCGATAAGAGGCTTATTTAAATCATTCAACCAAAATTTTTTGGCACTTTGTCTAGCAGCGACAGCGATGCTAATTGCCGCGGTTCCAGCAAAAGGTTCCACTAGCCTGTCTATCTTACTAGGCAGAAACCTAAGAATATGTGACGCGAGATTTCTTTTACTACCCTGATATTGAACTGGATGAGGTAGATTAGCCATTGCGAGAAAAGAACAAATGATCTCAAGAAATATTACCACAAGACTACAGACTGCTCAGCTCAGAAATTCTTTCTCGAAGTAGAGATCGAAATTTGAGACAGCTAACGATTAAATTGAGCGGTAGAAAAACTTATGATCAAAACCAAAATATCATAATTTGTCCGCTCAACTGATTTGTTATGCCCCGATCGCTTCTCAATTCTTAACTTTTGCGATCGCTTCAACAATCATCTTCTCAAGTTTGTAAGATGCGATTCGCAAACGCAAGGTAAAGGTAATTGATTAAGTTTCTGAGGAACAGTTTGAGCTAACTCAATCTACAACAATTAATCAAAATACTTGCACAGCCATTTTTTGTATTAAACATCCCAACAAAAGCTAACAAACGCATATGTATATTAATGCCACGCCTTATCCCTATCCCTATAACGGCGATCTCCGACCAGACAATACCGCACTGATCATCATCGATATGCAGACTGATTTTTGCGGTGTCGGTGGCTATGTAGACACAATGGGCTATGACCTATCGCTCACTCGCGCCCCGATTGAGCCGATCAAAAAAGTGTTAACCCTATTTCGCGAAAAGGGATTTTTGATCATTCACACCCGCGAAGGACATCGCCCCGATTTATCAGATTTGCCTGAAAACAAGCGCTGGCGATCGCAACGAATTGGTGCTGGCATCGGTGATGATGGCCCTTGTGGCAAAATTTTAATCCGTGGTGAAAAAGGCTGGGATATCATTCCAGAGCTTTATCCACTGCCGAATGAGCCAATTATCGATAAACCAGGTAAAGGCTCATTTTATGCCACCGATCTCAATTTAATTTTGAAGCGCAAAGGGATTCAAAATATTATTTTATCGGGGATCACTACCGATGTTTGCGTACATACGACCATGCGCGATGCCAACGATCGCGGCTATGAATGTTTGCTACTGTCTGATTGCACGGGCGCAACCGACTACGGCAATCACCTTGCTGCTTTGAAAATGGTGGAAATGCAAGGCGGCGTATTTGGTGCAGTCAGTAATTCTGAAACATTGACTACAGCAATTAAGCAAAATTTCTAGTTAAATCATCAAATTGTGTCAACTTTAAGCCGACATGGAAAAACCAAGCCCTGACGATCTCCAAAGCGATCTTGCTGATAATCTGGTTGTAGAAGAATCTATGAAAGAGTCGATCCCACCTTTGACCATTCCATCTAGTATTTCCGCCGATGCCCTGCGATCGCATCTACCGCCTGAGTTAGAGCTAGTGAATATCTCCAAGAAATTCGGCTCTTTTGTCGCCGTCGATAATGTCGCGCTCAAACTTGAGTCTGGGACTTTTCACGCGCTCCTTGGTGAAAATGGTGCAGGTAAAAGTACGCTGGTCAAGTGCATTATGGGTTTCCATGCTGCAAGTCACGGCGATATTTTGATCAACAAGCAATCGCGTGATATCAATAGTCCTCGTGATGCCTACAACTATGGCATTGGCATGGTTTATCAACATTTCACAGTTGTCCCTGCGATGACTGTCGCGGAAAACCTTCTGCTCGTGCGTCCTGACACGCCAACCTTCATTAATTGGAAAGATGAACACGAGAAGCTCGATGCATTCATGGCTTCTTCTCCTTTCAAGATCGATTTACACACGCCGATCTCGCAATTAGCCGCAGGACAAAAACAAAAATTAGAAATTCTCAAACAACTGTATCTCAAAAGTCGGATTCTCATTCTTGATGAGCCAACATCGGTTTTAACGCCTCAAGAAGCCGATGAAGTGTTAGGACTTTTGCGAGAAGAAGTCACCGCAGGACGTTTGAGTGTATTGATGATCAGCCATAAGTTTCGCGAGATTACCGCTTTTGCGGATAATGTCACGGTGCTGCGAAAGGGCAAGTTTGCAGGGAATGGTTCCACTAAAGATCTATCGGTCTCAGATATGGCGGCGATGATGCTAGGCGAAGCTAAAGAAGCGCGTCAGGTGATCAAAACTGAAGTTCTGACCGATAATCTGGTTCTCGATGTGAGGAAAATCCATGCTGATCGCGATAATGGTTTATAAGCAGTCGCTGGTGTTGATTTGCAAATCAAAAGTGGCGAAATTGTTGGTATTGCAGGTGTCTCAGGCAATGGACAGAAAGAACTAGTCGAAGTTCTTGCTGGACAAAGGATTGCCACGGCTGGCGAAATTTTTGTAAATGGCGATCGCTACACCGCCACTCGTAAGGAAATGTATCGCCATC
>JBBRQX010000318.1:0-3841 GCA_038225745.1 Pseudanabaenales cyanobacterium
AATAGGATTGATTTAATGGTAGATCGAGATTAGCAACATGGCGATCGCGGCGGTATTTGAGCCAATGATTGAGCATGTATAACAGAATGGCGCTAAAAACCATGCCATTAGTCCAGAAGATAAATTGCGCGATCGCGCCACTGCCAGACTTGAATTGCCAAAGTAGAAAAGCAATAAATAACAAGCCATAACCGACTGTGTTAAAGGCAGTGAAGAGCGATTTGCTACGACGAGTATTGACTAACATCAGCGCAAAGGCAACGCCCAAACTAATCACCCGCGAGCCGTCACTTTGCCATGTTAAAATTTGCGCGATCGCCAGTCCTGCGATGCTCAGTCTGATCGCCAAATCGCGATCGGCAAATTCGCGCCAAGTTCCTAAAAATGTAAGGGACAGAGGTACAACTAACCAAGCCACACCCCAATAACTCATCAGAAATACTGATTCGCTATTGCGGCTAATCCCCAAAGATGGAGAGTTCCAAAGCAATACATAACTGAGAGCCGCTAGGCTTGCGCCAATGTGCCATGCACTATCGCGCCATGCTAGGAGACCCTCACCCCCAGTCGCTCTCCCTCTGGGAGAGGGGGGCAAGAGTTTTGCTTTAGGTTCTCTCGCTCCCCTCTCTCCTAGGGAGAGGGGCTGGGGGTGAGGGCTAAACTTACCAATTACCAAAACTCCAATCCATTCAACAAGCATCGTGGCTAAAAAGAAGCCGACCCATCCGAAAATAGAAGTGGAGCGGGTGAAGAAATAAACACCTGAAACGATCGCACTGAGCGTAACGATATGTGCGAAATAAACCAGACTAGGCAAGTCTTTACTAGTAGGCGATCGCCTTGCTTGAACTATTAGTAATGTAGTTGCGGAAAGTGATAAATTCGTGAAAATGGTTAAAGGAGTTCCCACTGCACTGAGCGCAGTTAGTAAAACTCCGAAACCTAAAGCAAGTAATTCACCTCGATTTGCTAAAGCATTCTTTTGGCGATCGCCATAAATTGTTGCCATAACTAGAGTCAAAATTAAATAAGGAAATAGCAAAATCCCAAATAAACTAACTTCAGATTTAGTCTGAAAGAAAGTTAATAATTGCTGCGTTGAAGTGCCTTTCCAAGCATCAGGAATTAACCTTTGACCTAGCCAGAAAATTTGTAAAATCCAAAAGAATAAATAAGTTAAATCAATAGGCTTTTTGAGTCTAAATAGGCGATCGCATAGCATCCATGCAATCAATAAACTAATCGTGAAAGTTTGCCAAGGATATTTGTCCCAAATTGATACGAGCCAGCCTAAACTGAGTAAAATTTTTCCTAAATTAGCCTGAAATGCAACCACAGATGGATTCGATGCGGTTAGGTTTGATGATGTTGAAGGAGATCGCAATCTTTCAGTTTTATTAGTGATTTGCACCAATACCCAGCCGCAAATCCCAAATGCTAAACCTAATTTAAAAACTGAAACATTAGCAAATAAGAGCGCACGACTAATTAGCAATACAGTGCTATAAGCGCCTGTAATTAGAGCTAATGGAAATGTCGAACTGTCGGCAGTATTTAAGCTTTGACTACGATTTAAAAAAGTAGAAGTAGCGATCGCACTAATACCCAAATAGACGGCAATCAATGGATAATTTGGGAATATAATCCAGCCTAAATGTAGCCAAGAGAGAGCAAGAATTGCGAAAATCGAAATTTGGCTAAGCTGTCGATGAGTGCGCCTACGTTTTTTCGGATCTGCGGTAATTTCCTGTGATTCTCGAAATAAAAATGATGTTTGTAATAGAAAGATAGCAATGCCTGAAAGCAAGCAACCTGCGATCGCACTGAGTCCAATCCCCGCAGGATTTCCTAATAACTTTAAGCCATCCATCGCCCAAAAATTGGCAGGAACTAGCAATAATGTCACTAATTGCAAAGCGCGAGTTGTCAACCGTAGCCGTTCATGCTTGCTAGTCCAGAAACTCACGCCAAAAAATCCTAGCGTATAAGCCAATAGCAATAAATATTGGACTTCTCCTGAAAAATTATCCCACTGACTAGCTGCTAGTAATCCCGATGAAACCACGACTAGAAACACGCCTAAAAATAGCAGCCACATAGTGCTGAATTCTGACAACAGCGATCGCACTGTTTGCGCGACTTGACTCGGCTTTTGAGGGGCTTTAGGTATAACGGGTTTGGGCTGTACGACAGGCGATCGCGTCAGCCTCGAACCAGAAACATTTGCAGGACGCAAGCTCGACTCGTCGAAAGATATGCGCGAACTAATTGGAATTTGAGATTTAATTTCACAAACAAAGCGAGTTGCACAAATCAGACTTAATGACTTTTGATCGATCAATCCCAACTCTAGCCACAATTCCAGTCCTTGCAAAAGCTGATCATTTTGAATCGCCACAAGTGTCAGTCGGTTGGCAGACTTGAACTTGCTGCGCCATCTAAAATCTACCTCAGAAATTAGTTCTAAACCGAACCAAGCTTCTAAGCCTTCGAGGACGACAGTATAAGGAACTTTTATTTCTAGTTCGAGGCGCAAATATCGTACTGGTTCTGCTTGCATGGGCGATCGCTCCAAGTCAAAAATCACATATCGCCTTTATTATGCACGAGTGTGATTGTTTCGTCTTCGCCTTGCGATCGATCTTTACAGAAATTCCTGCAATAAGTAAGTAGGCATAATTAAACCCAAAACCCAAAAAGCAGTAGCGCACGCGCAGCGTGCGCTACTGCTTTTTGAGTTTTAAGGTTTCTTTTGCCCACTTACTTAGAAGCATAAACCATTTGACACTGGTTAATTTGAGGTTTTCTTTGGTCAGTTTTATTTAATTGACTAAAGCTTTGAGCTAAGAACTCAAGTTCTTGATTGATTCGCTTAACTAGCAGCAAACTCTGTATAAGGACGCACACTAACGGGCTGAAAACCCAATACAATATCCTCCCTTGGCACGCCCAAATTCACCAACTCATAGGCAATTCCACCCTCAGTCCCATCATACTGAATCCAAATCTTTCCATCCTTAATATCCAGATGTAACAAACATCCATAGTCTCTTATATCATGACGCTTCCAACCTACATAAACCAACTGGTAATGATCCCGCTCCACATCAAAGATTGTCTGAGCCTCAACCTCCTTTGAAGACTGTATAGAACGATTTGCTCTTGCTTGCATTAGTTGTTGAATATATTGCCTATAGACAGCTACTTTATCCATTGTTCAATAGTCTCCTGTTCTATGTCATAAACCAAAAGCTTAAGTTGGCTGCGCTGTACCACTCTACTGATAAAAGCCAAATTAAAAAAGGTTTCATAAACAAAATGAGGTACAGCTAAATATTGACCATGTGCCAAATGAAAATCAGAAATTCTTGAGGGACTGATAAAACTCTTAACCTCAACTGCAATTTTATCATTTCCCCTATCAGCGCCGATAATCTGTTCAGCCCCGATATCTATGTACATTTCCACACCACCTATCCGCAACTCATATGGATCGTGAGTTATTTCCCACCCATCTTTTTCGAGTGCACGTTTAACTTGATTGTGATACAAATCCTTAGCCATATACAACTACTCTAAATCAAATTCAGCTTGTCCATAACCACCACCTGCAGGAGTTTCAATAACAAAGGTGTCACCAGCCTCCATTTGCACTGTAGCGGTACTTGCTAATTCGTCAATATCTCCATCATGCTTAATCACATAATTTCGTCCAGTTGCACCTGATTCGCCGCCATTCAAGCCAAAAGGCGCGATCGCTCGACTACTGGACAAAATCGCCGCCGTCATCGGTTCTAGAAACTTAATTTTACGAATAACACCATTACCACCTTTATGTTTG
>JBBRQX010000319.1:0-3837 GCA_038225745.1 Pseudanabaenales cyanobacterium
GGAAGAAGCGGCGCGAATGGATGGTTGCTCTAGTTTAGGGATTTGGTGGCATATCATGCTTCCTGCGGCGCGTCCTGCCCTGACAACTCTAGCAGTATTCACTTTTGTGGCGATGTGGGGCGATTTTTTATGGCCGTTGGCGATCGTTGATAAAGCTGAGCTTTATACTTTGCCGCGTGGGATTGCTAGTCTTGCCAGTGCCTTTTCTGAAGATTGGCGCTTAATAGCTGCAGGTTCCGTAATTTCGATGCTGCCAGTATTTGTTGTGTTTATATTTCTGCAACGCTATATCATCCCCACCGATGCGAGTATTGGAGTAAAAGGTTAAAATCTTGGATGGTTTGCACTTGCTATAGTTCTAAACTTAGGTTAGTTTATGAAGCTGAAGACATAGGTTTTAAATTTAATCTAGATCCAAACATAAAAATGAGCATCCGTAAGACGTTTCAAGGCTTTATTTTTCAAGACCTAATCTATTTGCTTCCGATCGCGATCTTGTCACCATGCTTAGCGATCGCCTCACCAGTCATCGCGCAAATCCAAAACTCTCAGAATATTATTTATGTAAATTCGCAAACAGGTAGCGATCGCCCCGAACTCGGTAGCAATGTTGCACCATTCAAGACGATCAGCTACGCGATCGGTCGCGCTCAGTCTGGGCAAATTATTCAGCTAGCCAATGGAACCTATAGCAGCGCTACAGGTGAGAAGTTTCCAATTCGATTACGTCCGAATGTGACTTTGCGTGGCAATGAAGCGGTTAAGGGTAAAGGAATTGTGATTTTAGGCGGAGGAACGCTGTTAACGGGATCGAACTTTCCGCAAAATGTGGCGATCGCGATCAGCGATCGTGCAGAACTGCGGGGCGTGACTGTGACTAATCCCAATCCTAGAGGTTATGGACTGTGGATTGAGAATGCTAGTCCTGCGATCGCCAATAATACTTTGATCGATAATCAGCAAGACGGCGCATTAATTACAGGTAAATCAACGGCGATTATTTCTACAAATCAATTTTTTCGGAATGGAACCAGTGGCTTAGCGATCGAGGGCGCAGCTAGTCCTGATATTCGCGGCAATCTCTTTCAACAAACTACTTTTGGGATGAGTATTCGTCAAGATGCAGCCCCACAAATTACGGAAAATACTTTTACGCAAAATCAAAATGGAATTTTAATTCAAGCTAATGCTAAACCCGTTTTGCGAGGTAATGCGATCGTTAATAATCGCAATTATGGCTTAACGATTTCTGATGCGGCGAGGCCAGATTTGGGTAAGGCTAATGATGATGGCAATAATACTTTTCAGGGGAATGGCATATTTGACTTGCAAAATGTTAGCCGTAATCTGGTTGCAGTGAGCGGCAATCAATTAGATATTAAAAGGGTGAAAGGTAATCTGCAATTGTTAAATGTGCGATCGCCATCCAATCTGTTTGCTAATAGTCTTGCTGCAAATAATGCCTTGATTACATCGCCAAAGAGCGATCGCTTTGCAAACATCAATCAACAACTCGAACAACAGATTGCTACCAGTCAGCCTCTAAATTTTGCGCCTAATCAGAAAATTGATCCTAATCTGGCAAGTAATCAAGGCAATAATCCTTTTTGGTATGAGTCTGTTACTTCTTTACTTATCAGAATCACGCCCCAAAGCTCGGCGACAGTACCAGCGAATACAGAAATCAGTTCTAGCTTGCGTCCTGTCCGTTCATCCCCTCCCAGTGGTGAACCAGTCAATCAACCGATCCAAATTGCGCCACTTTCTAATATCAGTATGACTCCACAAGCCCGACCGCGCTATCGTGTGGTTGTGCCTGTTTCTTCCACCAATGCGGTTGCCCAAGTACGTCAAATTGTGCCAAGTTCCTTTGCTTCTCGACTCAATGGCGATCTAGTTGTACAAATTGGAGCCTATAGCGATCGCAGTGTTGCCGAAGTCCAAGTTTCGCGCCTCGCGAAACAAGGTTTATCTGCAAGAATTGAGTCAATTAACCCTTAGCTGATGGAATCAAAGTTAAAAATATATGCCTACTCTTCTAGTTAAAAATATTCATACATTAGTAACGATGGATCGCGATCGCCGCGAGCTTCAGGATGCGGCGATATTTGTTAGAGATAATGTGATTGAACAGGTGGGACTAACTTCTGAATTGCCACAAACTGCCGATGAAGTATTGGACTTGCAGGGCAAGCATATTGTCCTGCCTGGGCTAGTTAATACCCATCATCATTTTTTTCAAGTTCTCACTAAAGTGATCCCCGCCGCCCAAAATTGCGATCTCTTTAAGTGGTTGCAAGCGCTCTATCCCATTTGGGCAAATCTCACTTCTGAAAGTATCTACATTAGCTCTCAAATGGCGGCGGCGGAATTGATGCTATCGGGTTGTACTACTGCTAGCGATCACCTTTATATCTATCCTAATGATTGCAAATTAGATGATGAAATTGCAGGAATTCAAGCGATCGGAATGCGATTTCATGCTAGCCGTGGCAGTATGAGCGTCGGTGAGAGTCAAGGTGGACTTCCACCCGATCACTTAGTTGAGAAAGAAGCAGATATTCTCAAAGATTCGCAAAGACTGATTGAGCAATATCATGATTCTTCGCCATACTCGATGTTACGGATCACCTTAGCACCCTGTTCTCCATTCACCGTATCAACAAATTTGATGCGTGAATCTGCAAAAATGGCGCGATCATATAAGAGTGTGCGCTTGCATACGCATCTCGCCGAAAATCAATCTGATGTGGATTACAGCTTAGCCAAATTCGGAAAAACACCTGCGGACTATGCCGAGTCAGTGGGCTGGTTGGGGGATGACGTTTGGCACGCCCATTGTGTGAAATTGACCGATGATTCAATTTTAAAATTTGGACGGACGGGAACAGGTGTAGCGCATTGTCCTTGCAGCAATATGCGTCTCGCGAGCGGTATTGCCCCCATCAGAAAAATGCTAAATCATGGAGTGCCTGTTGGCTTGGGTGTAGATGGCTCGGCTTCAAATGACACTGGTAATCTTTTGCAAGAGGCGCGAACTGCATTTTTACTAGCACGGGTGAATGAGTGCGATCCCGAAGCGATGACGGCTAGGGAGATCTTAGAAGTGGCAACCATCGGCGGTGCAAAGGTTTTGGGGCGAAATGATATTGGCGCGATCGCCCCAAATATGGCGGCGGATTTTATCGCGATCGATATTACGCGATCGCAGTTTGCTGGCGCACATCACGATCTTGTCGCTGCTCTGATATTCTGCCCTGTGCCATCAGTGGACTACAGCTTTATCAATGGTCGGAAAGTCGTAGATCGCGGTCAGTTAACTACGCTCGATCTACCACTATTAATTGAGCGTACCAACAAAATTGCGCGATCGCTGGTCAATCATTAATTAGCTGTCGCCCGTATAAAAACCAAAGAGAGAGAGGCGGCGCTCCGCGCCACCTCTCTCTCTTTGGTTTTTGATTTGTATACAAGTGGCGACAGCTATACAGCGCGAGAAATATTCTCGATCGCGATCGCCTCAATCTCATCGGCAGGAGTAAACCCAAAAATCTGAGCATAAAAATAAAACTCACCATCAAGGGCGCGTTTGATATTTTCGGCTTTGCGGAAACCATGTTGTTCCCCTTCAAAGGCAACATAAGCAACGGGCAAACCCTTTTTGCGTAAAGCATCAACCATCATTTCGGCTTGATTGGGTGGGACGACTTTATCTTCTAGCCCTTGAAAAAAGGCGATCGCGCAGGAAAGCTGCTCGGTAAAATGAATCGGTGATCGCTGAATATAAAGTTCTTTCTGTTCGGGATATTTACCGATCAGACTATCGAGATAGCGCGA
>JBBRQX010000320.1:0-3815 GCA_038225745.1 Pseudanabaenales cyanobacterium
AATTGTGAATCCCACCGCCAAAGATTTTCAGCGTCTCGAAAAATATGAAAAAGTGCTTGCTCAACTAACATCAAGTTAGAGAGAAATTATTATAATTTCTCGAATTCCTCGTTAAGAGACTATTTAAGAATTACTTTTTAAGGTTAAAAGATCTAAAAGATCCCCCTCAATCCCCCTTAAAAAGGGGGCAGAATTAATTCTTCCCCCTTTTTAAGGGGGGCTGGGGGGATCTGAAACAATCCTTAAATAGTTTCTAAGATAAAAAATATAAAAACTGAGATCGCGGTTGATGACTGTGCAAGAGATGTCCCCAGTAAGCAAAGATGATTGGTCGTGGAAATTTTGGCAAGTAGTGCCGATTTATCCCTATGGTCAAAGACGAACTCTGCGTCAGGAAGTGGTTAAAGATGCGATCTGGACATTCGACCAGATTCAGGGAATTTTTTATGTAGTTGTGCCGATCAGAATGACGGTGGTGAAATTGGAGCAAGGTGGACTACTGGTATATGCTCCCATTGCGCCAACTCCCCAATGTATTCGGCTAGTAAATGAGCTTGTCGCAGAACATGGTGAAGTAAAATATATTATTTTGCCGACTGTTTCAGGAATTGAGCATAAAGTGTTTGTCGGCCCATTTGCGCGAAAATTTCCTCAAGCACAGGTGTATGTGTCACCGCACCAATGGAGCTTCCCTTTTAATTTGCCGCTAAGTTGGTTGGGTTTCCCTTGGGGACGCACGCATATTTTGCCGCAAGATGTGGCGCAAACTCCCTTCGCCGATCAGTTTGATTATGCGGTTTTAGGTTCGATTGAATTAGGCTTGGGTCGATTTGCTGAAGTGGCAATGTTTGATAAGCGATCGCAAACTCTCCTCGTCACTGATACGATTGTCTCGATTCCATTAAATCCACCCGAAATCCTGCAACTCGATCCCTATCCATTACTATTTCATGCTAGAGATAGCGCCATTGAGCCAATTTTAGATACCGAAGCCAATCGCATCAGAGGCTGGCAAAGAACTTCATTATTTTTATTCTATTTCCGTCCGCAAGTATTAGAAACTGTTTCCTTTATCCAAGCATTGCGCGATCTTACTAACGCGCCAGAGCGATCGCAAAAAGCTTTTTTTGGACTATTTCCGTTTAAATGGAGAGAAGACTGGTATCAATCCTTTGCAGCTTTGCACGGTAACGGTCGGATTTTTGTCGCGCCGATCTTACAAACGCTCATTCTCAATCGCGATCCGCAAGCGGCGATCGCATGGGCAGATCAAGTCGCGAGTTGGGATTTTGTGCGGATTATTCCTTGTCATTTTGATAATGCGATCGCCGCCACACCCATCGAGTTTCGTCAAGCCTTTAGTTTTCTAGAAAAGGATTCTCAATTCAAAACTACTTTTAACCTTCCCGAAGAAGATTTTGTGATTCTTAAAGAAATCAATAATATTTTGCAAAGTAGTCGCCTTATTCGAGCGGCAAAAGAGAAAGTATAGAAAGCGCCCCGCGCTTTCTATACTTTTTGTTCTGTACTTGACAATATCAAACAAAAATAAATTTATAATGACTTAATTAATGTTTGAACTCTAATCCTTTTTCAAAAATATACTTACTATGTCTATAAGTAGTCAAAACGATCGCCCCCATCATGTTGTTATTATTGGCGGCGGCTTTGGTGGATTATATGCCGCTCAAAAGCTAGGAAAATCTCCAGTTAAAGTCACATTAATCGACAGACGTAATTTTCATTTGTTTCAGCCATTGCTTTATCAAGTAGCTACTGGTAGCCTCTCTCCCGCAGATATCGCTTCACCATTGCGGTCAGTATTAGCCGAAAACAAAAATACTAGCGTCCTCATGGGCGAAGTAATTGATATTGACGCTCAAGCGCAACTGGTTAAATTAAAAAATCAATTAGAAGTTCACTATGACTCGCTCATTGTTGCCACAGGCGTTAGTCACCATTATTTTGGTAACGATCAATGGTCAGAGCAAGCACCAGGGCTAAAAACTATTGAAGACGCGATTAATATTCGCCGACGGATTCTTAGTGCTTTTGAGGCTGCCGAAAAAACTAACGATCCTCAGTTTCGCGAAGCCCTCATGAACTTTGTCGTGATCGGTGGTGGCCCAACAGGAGTCGAGCTGGCAGGGACATTAGCCGAGCTTGCCCATCGCACCCTCAGTAATGAATTCACAAATATTGACACCAAAAAAGCGCGGATCATCATGATCGAAGGAACCGATCGCGTATTGCCACCCTATCACCCCGATCTCTCGGCTACCGCTAAAAAATCTTTGGAAGCTTTGGGCGTTGAGGTCAGGACTAGCGCAATGGTTACGAATATCGAAGATCATGTAGTCACCTTTAAATCTGGCGATCAAGTTGAATGCATCCAAGCGCAAACAATTCTTTGGGCGGCGGGAGTCAAGGCTTCGGCTTTGGGGAAAGTATTAGGCGATCGCGTTGATGCTGAACTAGATCGAGTCGGGCGTGTAATCGTGCAGCCTGATATGTCGATCGCCAGCCATCCCAATATTTATGTAATTGGCGATCTCGCTAACTACCCCCATCAAGGCGATCGCCCATTACCAGGCGTTGCACCTGTGGCGATGCAGCAAGGCGAATATGTCGCTCATCATATTGAAGCTAAAGTTCAGGAAAAAACTCCAGCCAAATTCAAATACCAAGACTTTGGCAGTATGGCCGTAATTGGTCGTCACGAAGCGGTTGCCGATTTCAAGTTCTTACGTCTCAAAGGTTCGCTAGCATGGTTTATCTGGACATTTATCCATATTTACTATCTAATTGAATTTGACAATAAACTAATTGTAATGATCCAATGGGGATGGAACTATTTCACCCATCGCCGTGGTGCTAGATTAATTACAGGCAAGTATCTGCAAGTGCTAGAAGAAATGGAAGGAATTCAAGTTGGCAATCTCGCAGAGGTTAGGGAACCCGCCGAAGTTACATAATGCTAAAAGAGGCGATCGCTCTAAATCTTTGAATTCAGAGCGATCGCAATTTATGCTTACTTATTTTCGTTTTAGATAAGCGCGATATATTGGCAGCCCTTGCGATATTACCGAATTTTCGCGCTCAGTAGGAGTATGTTCAGGAAAAATTGCATCATCAGCAAAATTTCCTACGCCAGCAAGATTAACAAAATTCTCATTTGCTTCAAAATGTTGGCGCATATCTTCAGCTACTTCTAAAATATCTGACTGCAAGAAGATAGGAGCATTAGGAACTAATAAATCCGCTAAAGTCGCCACTAACTCAGGTTGAACAGTACGCCGCTTTTGTTGGCGGCGCTTAAACCAAGGATCGGGAAATTGCACGGTTACTTCATGCAATGAATTTTTAGTTAGTAGCCCTGACAGCGACACATTGGCATTGCAAAAAAGGTAATGCAGATTTGTTAGGCATAGTTCATCGCGGACTTCATTACAGCGATCAACTAATGGCTCCCGAATTTCTAAGCCTAAAAAATTCCAATCTTGCCTCAGTTGCGACATCTGCAAAATGTAGCGTCCACGCGCACAGCCAATATCAAGGCTAAGTGGCTTTGAGCAATCAGCATAGATTTCTGTCCAAACTGGTGGTGCGATCGCCACACTATATTTTTTGGCAAGCGGATTAACGTGTTCGCGCACTCGCGCCCGTCGTGAAACATTTTCATTGCAAATGTTAACAATGATTTCGCTGGTGGAGGAATTGGATTGAGGAGTTGAAGAATTCTGCATAGTATTCAAGCATAACCAAAAATATGGCGATCGCTTTTGCTAATTGATCGAAAATTAAGTAATTAGGCA
>JBBRQX010000321.1:0-3812 GCA_038225745.1 Pseudanabaenales cyanobacterium
AAGTGCCATTAGGTAATGCCCTTAAGCAATCTACCACCGTAATCATTACGATTGAGCCAAATAAAGACATGCCAGAACCGACTGGCGAAATGGTAATGAAAGGAGAAGTTTAGCCCTAAATTGAAAGCCCGCTTTGTGGGCTTTCAATCTTTGTTCATCCAATTTACTTCTATAGAGATTTTCCAATATTATGAGCAAGAAACCTTCCCCCACTCCCAAGCAAGCGATCGTTGCCAAGTCGTTCCATTCCTTTAATTTAATCGCGCTCATTTTGATGGCAGCTAGCGGTTTACAAATTTACAATGCCAATCCAGTTTTTGGTGGACGAGCAGGATGGCGATTTCCCAAAGAGATACTTTTGGGCGGAGGGTTAGGCGGTGGTAGAAACTGGCATTTTGCATCAATGTGGCTGTTTTCCATGACCTTGCTGATTTATGGCATCTATATTTTCATCACGCGCCGATGGAAACATCGATTTGCATCAGACAAAGATATTCAAGCGCTCCAAGCCCCAAATCCTAAGCGCAAAACCTATGCTTGGCATCGAGTTGCCTATACAGCGATCGTGCCAATTTTGGTTCTAGCAATTCTCTCAGGATTGTGCATGTATAAACCCGTGCAGTTTGCATGGATTTCGGGTCTATTCGGCAGTTGGCAAAATCTCCGCGTCGCGCATTTCCTGACGATTCCAATTGTGCTAATTTTTGCGATCGTTCATATCTTTCTATCCTTTAGAGTGGGCGGTTTAAAAATGATTCGTTCGATGTTTATTTAGGATTAATTAAGGTTATAAAAAATGGAATTTGATAAACATCTATACCGTCGGTTCTCGCGTCGTCAGCTCATGCAATATGCGAGCTTGTCAGGCATGGGATTGTTTTTAGGAAGTTGTGGATCGCCTGATGCTACTTCTATTTTTAAACCGCTCAGTCAGCAATCAGGTAAGGTAAGAGGTCTATTTGAGCCACTCAATCAAAGTATTGAGGAGTTAATTTTTCGGGCAAAAAATCCTGCTCCAGAATACCCAATTAGTGTGATCGAGCCTAATGCTTTATTAATCAACTCTTTTGATGGTACACCTATAATCGATCCCAATTCTTTTAAGTTGATTATCGACGGTGCTGTGGATAATCCGATGCAATTGAGTATGAAGGATATTCAATCATTGCCATTAATCTCGATGGTAATTCGTCATGTTTGTGTAGAAGGTTGGGCAGCGATCGTGCAGTGGGGCGGCGTGCGACTATACGATCTAGCGAAGTTAGTCCAACCTAAAGCAGGAGCGCGTTACGTTTATTTTGAATCTGCCGATAATTACTATGAGAGTTGGGATATAGCTTCTGCTCTGCATCCACAGACATTACTCGCCTACCAAAAGAACGGTCAAGCTCTCCCAGTCGAGAATGGCGCACCTCTGCGTCTAGCTTCCCCAATTAAGCTTGGTTATAAGCAATCTAAATGGGTGATTCGTGTCCACTTCACCAACGAACTCGTCCAGCAACGTCGTGGTTATTGGATAGATGAGGGATATGAGTGGTTTGCAGGATTATAATTTTTAGATGTTTGAGAAGTACGATTGAGACGCATCAATTCGGAATTCATCAAATTTATCGCCGAGCGACGTTTAAAATGCAACTATGCTAAAACTCTTTAATTCATCTAGACATGTCAATAAGGCGATCGCGCAAGCGGTGAAATCCTTAAGTCAATATGGAATCGATCCAGTCGATCGGGAAAATTTCATCGCATTTCTCCAAAACCAAGATAAGCGATCGCTTTTTCATACAAATCCACGCTTAATTGCGAAACAGTTACAGCTTTCTGAGAACGAAACTTTAAAGGTTTTAGTAGCATCATTAAAGGAGGGGATTGTCACGCTTAATTGGGACATTGAATGTCCAAAATGTCGTGGAGTTGATTTCGCGGCAACTCAAATGTGCGATCTCAGGACATGGCATATTTGTCCAGCCTGTAATCATAAGCATGAGTCGGATGCCGACCAACAGGTAAGGGTTACATTTAGTATTGATGAGCGTTTGCGATCGCTGCCTCAAGAGGCTGACGACCCCGTATTTCGCAATCAAATTGATGCTGAATATGGCGTAGTTTCAGGGCATCGCCTCTTAACTGTCCAGATGTTTCGCGACCTGTTCCCTCGTGAAACCATGCCACCAAATGAAAGTTTACTGATTCGACAAGTCACCATTTTATTTACCGATTTAGCTGGTTCGACCGCTCTCTATAGCCAAAAAGGGGATTCTCAAGCCTATAGTCTAGTCAGTCAACATTTTAATCTTCTCTTTGAAATTGTTGATCGCCATAATGGAGCCGTGATCAAAACCATTGGTGATGCAATTATGGCAACATTCACCTCGCCCGAAGATGGTCTAAAAGCGGCGATCGCCATGCAAGAGTCGATGCAAGATTTTAATCAACGCTTTGAATCGACAGATAATTCATTAATTCTCAAAATTGGAGTTCATTCTGGCGCTTGCATTAGCGTCACCCTTAATGATCGCTCTGATTATTTTGGTACGACAGTTAACACAGCCGCGCGAGTAGAAGGACTCAGTCAAGGGAATAACATCGTATTTACTTCATCTTTACTCCTTCAAGCAGAGGCGATCGCCAGTACAGCACATTACAAGTACGAAAAGAGTTCTGCTATTTTAAAAGGCTTAAGCGAGCCGATAGAAGTTTTTCACATGAGCGCATCATAGCCTTCACCCCCTCTCCTGCGGGAGAGGGGTGAGGGTCTTAGCAACTTCTACGTAACGCCGTCAATGACTAAATTCGCTCGGCTAGAGCTAGCCAACGCTCAGTTGATTTTTCGATCGCCTGATTTAGCTCCGCTAGGCGAGCAGCTAGCTTTTGCAATTCGGCATGACCACTGGGCGCATTGTGATAGAGCTTCTTCTCGGCTTGGGTTTTTTCTTCTTCCAGTTTCGGGATTTTTGCTTCTAGCTCCTCATACTCGCGCTTCTCTTTGTAAGAAAGTTGTGAAAGTTTCTTAGTTTCGACTTTGGGAATGTCAGGAACAAAGGGGGCTGAATTACTAAACTTCTGCTCTTTTGCACCTTTATTAGATTGAGCCTTAGCATCACTCGCTTCTTGCTCAGCTTCGTCTTTTTTGTATTCCAAATAAATAGAATAATTACCAGGATATAAGCGAATCTCGCCTTCAGGCTCAAAGGAGAAGACCATCTCGACCGTGCGATCAAGGAAGTAGCGATCGTGGGAAACCACAATTACACAGCCGTTAAAATCTTCAAGATATTCTTCTAAAACGGCAAGAGTCTGTACATCAAGGTCATTTGTCGGTTCATCCAAAATCAAAACATTTGGAGCCTCCATTAATACTTTCAGCAGGAATAAGCGCCGCTTTTCGCCACCTGAGAGTTTATTGATCGGTGAATATTGTTGATTGGGAGGGAACAGGAATCGCTCTAACATTTGCGAAGCCGTAATCACACTTCCATCGGATGTTTTGACGAGTTCTGATACATTTTTGAGGTACTCGATCACGCGCAAATCGCCATACTGGGCAAGATCATCAGAATGTTGATCGAAGTAACCAAAATGGATCGTCGTGCCAATTTCCACAGTTCCTTCATCGGGCTGCAAACGTCCGATCACCATGTTCATCAGCGTGGATTTACCCGCGCCATTGCTGCCGATGATACCGATGCGATCTTCGGGCGTGAAGTTGTAGGAAAAATCTTTGATTAGTGTCCGATCGCCATAGGATTTAGAAATGCGATCAAGTTCGACCACTTTTTTACCAATGCGCCGCCCTACGGTGGTGATATCGA
>JBBRQX010000322.1:0-3811 GCA_038225745.1 Pseudanabaenales cyanobacterium
AAACATCGGCGGCGCAACAGGTGATCACAAAGCGCGTAATCAAAAACATATTGTCTGGCTGATCGGGAGCATGGACAACAAATCCAGTAAGTTTCACCTTCTGCCCCTTGTAAGCATCAGGTTCAGGATAGGCGCTGATCGTGCGTACCCATTCGACAAGACTGCGCTCTTCGGGGCGGTTGCTAGCGCGAAAAGATTTAGGAATAGTGCGAGCATCAGCAATATTTTCAATTACGCCGCGATGGATTGCTTTTTCACTGGTAAAGGGGCGCGGGTTGATACATAAAGCCACGATCGCGACAATCAAAAGTAAACTGCTGCTTAGAGATGGCTTAATTAGGGTGACATGCTGTTGATTATTGGTATAGCCTTTAGCCCGTTTCGCGACGCGCCAAGCCTCGGCACCGCCGACAAAGAGCAGTATTAAAGCAGCGATCACTGTTAGCGGAATGTAGTTGGGATGAATTAAGAGATATAACTGTCCAGACAGCCAGAGTTTTGTAAGTAGGATTCCCCAAGCGGTGATCGCGCATGATTCTAGCCAAGGCAGAAATCTTTGCCAGTAAGTATGCATACGCAAAAGATTGGTGGATCGAGATGACATGAAAAAATATAACTAGTTGATCGCGATTACTAGCTTAACTATATTGCGGCTGAAATTTGCTAAAAAAATTATTTGTGCTTATTTACGCAAGTACACAACGCGATCGCATCATGCGCTACATACTGAAGGATCGCCATGAGGCTATAAAATGTATTGCGAGTTAACTACGAAATATAAGATTTTATGCCCCGCCGTAATGATATTCACAAGATTTTGTTGATTGGGGCTGGCCCAATCGTAATCGGACAAGCCTGCGAATTTGACTATTCGGGAACCCAAGCCTGTAAGGTTTTACGGGACGAGGGCTATTACGTGATTCTAGTTAACTCTAATCCCGCAACGATCATGACCGATCCCGCTACGGCTGATCGCACTTACATTGAGCCAATTACGCCCGAAGTAGTCGCGCAGATCATCGAAAAAGAACGTCCTGATGCCATTTTGCCGACTATGGGCGGACAAACGGCGCTGAATACTGCCGTGGCACTGGCTAAGATGGGCGTTCTCGAAAAATATGGCGTGGAACTGATTGGCGCGAAATTAGAAGCGATCGAAATGGCGGAGGATCGCAAGCTGTTTAAAGAGGCGATGGAGCGCATTGGCGTTGCCATGTGTCCATCGGGCTTGGGGACAACTATGGAAGAATCCCGCGCGATCGCCCAAGAAATTGGTTCTTACCCTTTAATTATCCGTCCCGCCTTCACGATGGGCGGCACTGGTGGCGGTATTGCTTACAACCAAGAGGAGTTTGAAGAAATTTGTGCCTCTGGTCTAGAAGCTAGCCCTGTCTCACAAATCTTGATCGAGCAATCTTTGATTGGCTGGAAGGAGTACGAGCTAGAGGTGATGCGCGATCTTGCCGATAACGTGGTGATTATTTGTAGCATTGAGAATATTGATCCGATGGGTATCCATACGGGCGACTCGATCACGGTTGCACCTGCTCAGACTTTGACAGATAAAGAATATCAGCGCTTGCGTGACTATTCAATCAAAATTATTCGTGAAATCGGTGTGGAAACTGGCGGCTCGAATATTCAATTCTCGATTAACCCTGAAAATGGCGATGTAGTTGTAATCGAGATGAATCCCCGTGTGTCGCGTAGTTCGGCGCTTGCCTCAAAAGCAACAGGTTTCCCGATCGCCAAATTTGCCGCGAAATTAGCGGTGGGCTATACCCTTGATGAAATCTCTAACGACATCACCAAGAAAACTCCTGCTAGTTTTGAGCCAACTATTGATTATGTAGTTACCAAAATCCCTCGTTTTGCTTTCGAGAAATTTCCGGGATCTGAGCCTGTGCTGACTACCCAGATGAAGTCGGTTGGTGAAGCAATGGCGATCGGGCGGACTTTCCAAGAGTCATTTCAAAAGGCCCTGCGATCGCTTGAAGTTGGTCGTTTTGGCTTTGGCGGCGATCGCGAAGAAAAGTTACCCGATCTCGACAAAATCAAATATAGTTTGCGCGTTCCTAATCCCGATCGCGTATTTTCGATTCGTGATGGATTTTTATCAGGGCTGTCCGTTCAAGCCATTTTTGAGCTAACCAATATCGATCCTTGGTTCTTGCAAAAAATGCGCGAGATCACCGATGTCGAACTTTCGCTCAAAGGGCGCAAACTCGAAAGCATTCTCAAAGAAGAGATGCTCGAAACGAAGCGCATGGGCTTTAGCGATCGCCAGATTGCTTATCTGACTGGTACAAATGAAGATGTCGTTCGACAATACCGTAAAGACCTTGGCGTAATTCCTTCCTATAAAACTGTTGACACCTGCGCGGCTGAGTTTGAAGCGCTCACGCCCTATCACTACTCCACTTACGAAGAAGAATCTGAAATTCTACCTTCCACAAAGCGTAAAGTGATGATCCTTGGTGGTGGCCCAAATCGAATTGGGCAAGGGATTGAATTTGACTATTGTTGTTGTCATGCTAGCTATGCCCTGCAAGCCGCAGGTTTTGAGACGATCATGGTTAATTCAAATCCTGAGACTGTTTCCACCGATTACGACACTAGCGATCGCCTCTATTTCGAGCCATTGACTCGCGAAGACGTACTGAACATCATCGAAGCCGAACAGCCTGAAGGTGTAATCATTCAATTTGGTGGACAGACTCCGCTTAAGCTTTCTGTGCCTCTATTGAAATATCTGGAAGATACTAATTCTCCTACGAAAATTTGGGGAACTTCACCCGACTCGATCGACATCGCCGAAGATCGCGAACGGTTTGAAGCAATCTGTCAGGAAATTGGCATCTTGCAACCAAACAATGGTTTGGCGCGTTCTGAAGAAGAGGCTGTGGCGATCGCCAAACGAGTCAGCTATCCTGTCGTTGTCCGTCCTAGCTATGTTCTCGGTGGGCGCGGTATGGAAGTGGTTTACTCTGATGCCGAGCTTGAAGACTATATGCGTCGAGCGATCATCATCGAGCCAGAACATCCTGTACTGATCGATCAATTCCTTGAAGGGGCGATCGAAGTTGATGTGGATGCGATCGCCGATCAACTTGGCAATGTCACCATTGGCGGCATTATGGAACATATCGAAGAAGCAGGGATTCACTCTGGCGATTCGGCTTGTTCGATTCCCACGTTCTCTTTACCGCTCGGAGTTCTCACCACCATTCGCGAATGGACAATTAGCCTCGCCAAATCCTTGAAAGTAATTGGCTTGATGAATATCCAATACGCGGTGCAGTTGAATAACAACAATCTCAAAGAGAGCAAAGTCTTCATCCTTGAAGCCAATCCCCGCGCCTCGCGGACTGTTCCCTATGTCAGCAAAGCGATTAATGTTCCCCTCGTTAACTATGCGTCAAGGATCATGGCAGGTGCAACCCTTGCCGATCTTGGCTTTACGGAAGAGGTAATTCCCAAACATATCTCGATCAAAGAAGCCGTACTTCCCTTTGCGAAGTTTGCGGGAACCGATACGATTTTAGGGCCAGAGATGCGATCGACAGGCGAAGTCATGGGCATTGACACCGACTTCGGACGAGCCTTTGCCAAAGCGCAACTTGGTGCAGGAACGCATTTACCGCTAGAAGGTACTGTGTTTATCTCGGTCAACGATCGCGATAAAAGCGGTATTTCCACGATTGCCGAAGCATTTATTGAACTTGGCTTTAAAATCGTGGCAACGGAAGGAACCTATAAAATCCTCCGCCGCAACAATATCGAATCAAAGCAGGTTCTCAAAGTCCATGAA
>JBBRQX010000323.1:0-3802 GCA_038225745.1 Pseudanabaenales cyanobacterium
AATCAAAGATCGCCTTGGTGAGGGACGGTCGCTCGGAGGTCTGGGAAATGCTTACAATGATCTCGGCAAATATGAAAAGGCGATTGAGTTTCATTTGCAAAGTTTAGCGATCGCAAGGGAAATCAAAGATCGCAGTGGTGAGGGATGGTCGCTGGGAGGTCTGGGAGCTGATTACCAAAATCTCGGCAAATATGACAAGGCGATTGAGTTTTCTTCACAATGGTTAGCGATCGCAAGGGAAATCAAAGATCGAGATGGAGAAGGGAGAGCGCTCGGAGGTCTGGGAAATGCTTACTATGCTCTCGGCAAATATGACAAGGCGATTGAGTTTTATTCACAATGGTTAGCGATTGGAAGGGAAATCAAAAATCGCTTTGTTGAGGGAAGTGCGCTCG
Organism: Pseudanabaenales cyanobacterium; assembly: GCA_038225745.1. Lineage (GTDB taxonomy): Bacteria > Cyanobacteriota > Cyanobacteriia > Pseudanabaenales > Pseudanabaenaceae > Pseudanabaena. The sequence goes on from JBBRQX010000323.1 coordinate 396, forward strand.
GAAATCTGGGAATTGTTTACGCTTCTCTCGGTAAATATGACAAGGCGATTGAGTTTCAGTTGCAAGGCTTAGCGATCGCAAGGGAAATCAAAAATCGCAGTGGTGAAGGAGTCGTGCTCGGAGGTCTGGGAAATGCTTACTATGCTCTCGGCAAATATGACAAGGCGATTGAGTTTCATTTGCAAAGCTTAGCGATCACAAGGGAAATCAAAGATCGCAGTAGTGAAATGTATGGACTAAATAATTTAGCCGCTGCCTACGGAAAACTAAATCGCGATCAAGAAGCAATGATTTTTTATCAACAAGCATTGAGCATTGCGAGAGAAATTGGCGATCGAAGTATCGAAGGTGCAGCTCTCGCAAATTTAGGAAATGTATTATCCAGAGCAAAACGTCCCGAACTAGCGATTCTCTTTTACAAACAATCGATCAACGTCCGTGAAGCGATTCGCAAAGACATTAGCAAACTCGATAAAGACATCCAAAAGTCCTACTTAGCCACCGTTGAAACTACCTATCGCAACCTCGCCGACCTTCTGCTCAAACAAGACCGCATCCTCGAAGCCCAACAAGTCCTCGACCTGCTCAAAGTCGAAGAACTCAACGAATATCTCCGCACCCCCACCCGCAGCAGCCAAACCGAACAGGGAACAGAACTACAAACTCCAGAAAAAGCCTTCATCGCCCTTGCCCTCGAACTCGACGAACTGCAAAAACGCAAACTTGCCAATAACATCACCGCCGCCGAACAAGAAAGACTGAATAAACTGGTCAAATCTGAACAAGAACAAAAAAATCAATTCATCGCCTTTCTCGATAGTGATCCTGTCCAAAAACTAGTCGATGAACTGCGCCTGAAGGAAAGACAACAAAACGTCGATATTACCAACAACTATCAAAATCTCCGCACCGACATTCTCAGCAAATATCCCAACGCTGTCCTTCTCTATCCCCTCATTCTCGAAGACCGCCTCGAACTAATTCTGATCACCGCCAAAACTACCCCGATCCACCGCACCATCAACATCAAACGCGAAAAACTGAATGAAGAAATTAAGGATTTTCTATCAGCGCTTAGAGACTCAGGCTCCGAAGATGTCAAAGTATCTGCAAAGCAACTATATACATGGCTGATTAAACCCTTTGAAACCGAACTAGCAGAACTAAAAATCGACACGATCATCTATGCCCCCGATGGACAATTACGCTATATCTCCCTCGCTGCCCTCTACGATGGCAAACAATGGCTAGTCGAAAAATATCGCGTCAACAACATCACCGCCGCCTCACTCACTAAGTTTAATAAACCTGCGATCGCTACACCCAAGATCTTTGCAGGAGCCTTCGGCAACGTCAATAAGCAAGGCTTCTCAGGACTACCCGCTACGCTAACGGAAGTCAAAAAAATCGCCGATCGCTTTCCCAATACCACCACTTTTGTCGAAACAGCTTTTACCAAAGAACTAACCACCACCAACTCCAATTCCTACACCATTCTCCATCTCGCTACCCACGGACAACTCTCCACTGGCGACCCCAAAGACTCCTTCATTATTTTTGGCGATGGCGAAAAAGCGACAATCACCGACATTCGCAAATGGGCGCTAACCAATGTCGATTTAGTGGTGTTGAGTGCCTGTGAGTCTGGACTAGGCAGCAAGTTAGGAACAGGTGTCGAGATTCTCGGTTTAGGCTATCAAATGCAAGCCGCAGGAGCCAGAGTTGCGATCGCATCGCTCTGGAAAGTCGATGATGCAGGTACACAAGCCCTAATGGAAGCATTTTATGGTGAACTAAAAAAAGGCGATGTCTCTATTGTCGAAGCATTACGCAGAGCGCAGATAGCGATGATTAATAGCGACAAGAAGGGATCAGATAGCGATCGGGCTGGAATTAGAATCGTGGGAACTGTACCAAGTTCCTCCACATTATCCCATCCCTATTACTGGTCGGCATTTTTTGCGATCGGTAATGGGTTGTAAATAAATAGGTAAATAAATTCGCTAAACTTGAATGAGTCTACTCAAGGCACAAGGTAAAAAAATGGTCGTAGCGATCGCAAAACCGATGAGTTTAGAAGCATTTCTAGAAATGCCTGAGACTAAACCCGAATCGGAATTTATTAACGGAACAGTCAAGCACAAACCAATGCCCCAAGGTAAACACAGTCTGTTACAAGGTACACTTTGCCAAGCAATTAATCAGATCGTCAAACCACAAAAGATTGCGATCGCTTTTCCCGAATTACGCTGTACCTTTGGCGGTGCGTCAATTGTTCCTGATATTACCGTATTTCGTTGGGAGCGCATTCCCCGCGATGAGGACGGGCAAGTGTCTAATAAATTTTTGACCTATCCTGATTGGAGTATTGAGATTCTATCGCCTAATCAAGGAACAGAGAATGTGTTGGAGAACATATTGCATTGTATTGAGCATGGTACTGAACTCGGATGGCTGATTGTACCTGAGAAGAACCATATCTTTGTAATTAACAGCGATCGCCACATTCAGATTGTAAGGGGAGAGAACATTTTGCCGATGCTTAGTGGAATTGATTTAGAGTTAACGGCTAATCAAGTTTTTGAATGGCTCAGTATTTAGCGAATATTATTTGGTCAGCATTTTTTGCGATCAGGAGTGGATTGTAAACGATTATCAAAAAACTAAACATGCCTAAAACTTATAACCCAAGCTGAAATAAAAGGCAGACTCTTGTAGGTTTGTACAGTGATCGCCTTGATAGATTGAATTTGCCACTGATGGTTGCATGTATTAATGGTTTAACTTTTTCCACGGCGACGACGATCTTGCCATTCTAGATAAGTAAGGTAGCCAATGCCACTAGTAGCGATCGCCAGCAGTACTAGGGCAGCCCAGAAAAAAGTATTAAAAAGAATCACGTCTGACATAAAAGATGATTGATTTTCGCTAATCGATAGTAATTTATCAAGTGTATCGCGATCGATGCAAAGCTTTAAAGCATAGATTTAGAGGCTTTTGCTCTAGAGGAACAGATTTCAATGGATGGCTTAGTAGCGATCGCATTGTCGTCTCAGCTTTCGGCTTGGTCAACTAAAGAATATATTAAAGAAAAAGCTAAGCGTGTTAATAAGGATGCTTTTGAGAGGGTTTTGGCAAAAGTGCGTGATGTGCCAGAGGAACGCGATCGCTTGTTGCTGTAAAACCCATTGCAAGGCGTCGCCCTACGACGCTTTTTGTGATGGGTTTGATAAATAACTGCGGTAAGTTAAGATTTATTACAACCTTAGGACTTACGCAGAGCCAAAATGAGGTAAAAAAGAAGAAGAGTTAGGCAAGATCAAATGGCAAAGAAATTTGGCACAGTAGACTACTGTCAATACCTACTGAGTAGTCAGATCAACTACACGATCACAAACTTGGCAGAC
>JBBRQX010000324.1:0-3794 GCA_038225745.1 Pseudanabaenales cyanobacterium
GATAAAGATGTGGTGCTAGGCAAACGCTATACACCTGTCGATGCGGCTGGTATTTATATCCCTGGTGGGAAGGCTTGTTATCCTAGTACCGTATTGATGAATGCAGTTCCTGCGAGGGTTGCAGGGGTGAAAAAAATTGTCATGGTTACGCCTCCAGGTCAAGAACGCACGATCAATCCTGCGATTTTGGTGGCGGCTCAGGTGGCAGGTATTGAAGAAATTTATCGTGTGGGTGGGGCGCAGGCGATCGCGGCTTTAGCTTATGGAACCGAGACTATTCCCAAGGTTGATGTAATTACAGGACCTGGCAATATCTATGTCACCCTTGCCAAAAAACAAGTATTTGGACGTGTGGGCATCGATTCGATCGCGGGGCCATCCGAAGTTTTAATTATTGCTGATGCTAGCGCTAACCCGACCTATGTGGCGGCGGATATGCTTGCTCAAGCCGAACATGACCAGATGGCAGCCGCAATCTTAATCACCAATGATTCGCGCCTTGCTAATCGCGTCTCTGAAGAAGTAAATCGGATGTTAGAAAATCATCCCCGTCGTTTAATGACTGAGAAGGCGATCGCTCATTATGGCCTAATCGTCGTTGTTGACAGCCTCAAAACTGCCGCCGAACTATCTAACCAATTTGCACCCGAACATCTGGAATTAGAAGTCGAAGATCCTTGGCAATTGATCGATCAAATTCGCCACGCGGGAGCAATTTTTATCGGACATTCTACGCCCGAAGCCGTAGGAGACTATCTAGCGGGACCAAATCATACTTTGCCTACCTGCGGCGGTGCGCGGTATTCATCGGCGCTTGGTGTGGAGACATTTTTAAAACATTCGAGCTTGATTCAGTACAGTCCTGAAGCCTTAAAAGAAATATCTGGCGCGATCGCCTTACTAACTGAAGCCGAAGGCTTACCGTCTCACGGTGATTCCGTAAGATTACGAATACAAGATATTTGATCGCTTATAGCGCTTTGCGCTCAAACCCGAACCAGTAAATTTTTGAAAGGGTTGCTTCGCAACCCTTTCAAAAATTTACTGTAGTTCTTTTGATCGAAATCTGCTGTAAAGATAGAGTCGGCGCTATGCGCCGCATCTATCTTTAGTTGTGTATTAATCGCTAGGTTCTTCATCAAGATCGACAATTTGTCCACTAAAAATATCAACTATATTTCTGAGTACCATGTCATCTTCCGACATCCCAACATAGCCTTGAGGCTTAACAGGTGTCGGCTTTACTGGATTAGGATTTGCTGAAGGAATTGGAACTGAAGGCGTAACTGGTTGCACATTAGCAACAGGCGCACTGATTGGATTTGAATATGCGATCGCGGGAGGGGCGATCGCGGGGCTAGCAGGAAGAGGCGCAGTAACTTGTACTTGCTCATTTTGAGAAAGCGCGGCGACAAAGGTAAACATCACTTTAATCGGACGTTGCAAATACTTCGCAAAAACTTCTTCTAGTTCCTGCCGCTTCTGAACCACAATATTTTTAGTAGTCTCATCACGGCTTCCACCTAAGCCAATTTTGACATTGTTAGTATCAAGCGACAAAATATGCGCCTGTATCTGAATAAAGACGGCTTTTGTTGGTGATGGCAACATTGATAGAATGCCTTGCCACATTTGATCGAGATCGTAACCGACTGAAGCCACGTTCTCAAAGTCATCATTTCCAGATGAAATTGGCGTTTCGGCGATCGCCGATGAAGATATAGAATTAGCCGATAGTTCAGGTGTTTTCGCTATTGGCGGTTGAGAAATTGCTTCTTGTTTTGGCGGTGAGGGAACTTGGGGCGTAAATTGTGGAGTTGCGGCAGGTATATTGCGCGATGGAGTGAATGGTTGTGCTTGAGGTGGATGAGAAGATTGCGCGATCGCTCCTTGCGCTGAAGGCAATAAACCCATGAGGGTAACTTCTAACCACAAGCGCGGTTGCGTGGAATTACGAATTTGGAACTCAGCCGATCGCAAATGTTGTTGACCTAGCAAAATATTGGGAACAGCTAAACCTTGAGCTAGTTGAATCAATCTTTCCCAACCAGAGCTAGTCATCGCAACAAGGTCAGCGCGATCGCTTGCTGTTTTGGCAATCAATAAATCTCGATATACATTCGCCAAATTTTGCAACACAATCAAAGGCTCACGCCCCCGATCCATAATCCTCCGCACATAATCAATTAACTGTGTGGAATGATCAGCGGCGATCGCCTCAATCAGTGACAATAAATCTTGTTCAGGAACAGAACCAACCAATTCCCAAACTGCCTCAATCGTAATCTCTCCATCTAATAAACTTAATTGATCGAGCAGAGATTCTGCATCACGCAGCCCACCCTGTGCAATTTGCGAAACTAAAGTAATCGCTTCAATATTGATATTAATATTCTCGATTGCCGCAATCTTCACTAAATGCTTGACCATCGCATCAAGGGGAATCCGCCGAAAATCAAAACGCTGACAACGCGAAATAATCGTTGGTAGTACGCGCTGCGGGTCGGTAGTGGCAAGAATAAAAGTAACGCGATCGGGTGGTTCTTCAAGAGTTTTCAGCAGCGCATTAAACGCCGCCGTGCTGAGCATATGACATTCGTCAATAATATAAACTTTAAATCGAGCCTTAACTGGCGCAAACTGGGCGCGTTCAATCAACTCGCGAATATTATCAACACCTGTATTACTTGCCGCGTCAATCTCTGTAATGTCGAGAGCATTACCATTAGCGATGCTGTGGCATAGCTCACACTTGCCACATGGATGAGGCGTGGGATTGTCAGAGCTTAGGCAATTGAGCGACTTTGCCATGATCCGAGCGCTTGATGTTTTGCCCGTGCCTCTTGCGCCCGTAAATAGATATGCAGGAGCGATCCGCTTTGTGTTTAGGGCATTCGATAGGGTATGGGCGATCGCCTCTTGTCCAACTAGGTCAGCAAAGATTTGGGGTCGATATTTGTGATGTAGTGGCTCATAGCCCATAGGAATACGACAATGCTCAAGCTATGCTGCTAACACTCATCAGTATAGCGATGATCCTAATTTCAGACTCAAAAGTTATGTAACTAACTTTATAACGCTTTACGATACAATTTAGTTTGAATGGTTCGATCGCAGCAAATGTCAAATATCACCCAAAGCATTACCCCAAATATTACCCAAACTAAAGAAAAAATAGTTGTCGGCTTGTCAGGCGGAGTTGATAGCTCTGTCGCCGCCGCCCTATTGCATCGTGCGGGATACGATGTCACAGGTTTGACGCTGTGGTTAATGCGTGGCAAGGGTCAATGCTGCTCTGAAGGCATGGTTGATGCTGCGAAATTATGCGAAGAACTCGGCATACGTCATGAAATTGTCGATAGTCGCAATGTATTTGAACAAAGCATTATTAATTATTTAGTTACAGGCTATGCGGCAGGCTCTACACCGCTACCCTGTTCGCGCTGCAACAAAGCCGTGAAGTTTACCCCGATGATGACCTATGCGCGTGAAAAGTTGGGGATCAATAAGATTGCGACAGGGCATTATGCCAAGCTAAATTTTAACGAAGATTCAGGACGCTATGAATTGCGCCGCGCCGTTGATGACAATAAGGATCAATCTTATTTTCTTTACGAAGTTGGACAAGAAGAATTAAGTTGCTGCATTTTTCCATTAGGTGAAATCACCAAGGTCGAGACTCGCAAAATTGCCGCCGAGTTTGGTTTGGAAACTGCCGAAAAAGCCGAAAGTATGGACTTATGCCTAGTTGAAGCGAAGGGCTCGATGCGTGCATTTCTCGATAAATATCTCAC
>JBBRQX010000325.1:0-3772 GCA_038225745.1 Pseudanabaenales cyanobacterium
GCAAGATACTAAAATCGATGCCGATCAAGAATCATTTTCTTACAGTGAGCTAGAGTTGGCGCGGCGCGAACTCAGACTTGCCCCGTACAACACGCATCAAGAGATTTCCCTAGAATTAGAAGCGAAACTAGACCTTGCACTAGGTCGGTTATTGTGGAGATCTGCTGAAGCAAGTGCTAGTCACGTATATGAAGAATCCCACGGCGAAGTGCATAGTATTTCACAAATATATTATCAGTGCAGTCTTGCTTATTGGCAAAAAGCAGATCGTCCACTAGAGAGTGGTCTAGCTTCATTTTATTTGGGGGATTTGTGGTGGCAGAACTCCTTTGTGGATGGTCGGCAGGCCGAGGACTCTTGGATCAAGGCGAAACAGTTTTTAAAAGAAGCGATCGCTTCTTTTAAAAAGGTGAATCGATGGGACTTAATCGCTAAGTATAGTCGAGCTTATAGTGATGTTCTCCAAAAACTCCAGCAATGGGATGAATTAGAACAATGGATTGAATCAGTGTTGCCATTGCATCAACAAATGCCTCTCGAACTTGCCCAAGATTATGGATATTTCGCCAAAATTGTCACAGAAAGAGGGGATTGGCAACGAGTTAAAGAAGACTCATCTAAGGCGCTGTCCACTTTAGAGCAAGTTCTTAGCTTTGACGACGATAACTTAACTTATAATTGGCGGCGCTTGCGTCATATTCAGCAAGGTCAATATCGACTCTTGCTAGCTCAGAGCCATCTTCAGCTTAACGATTTGGAATTAGCCGCGCAAGTGATTGAATCAGCGATCGCTGACTTTAATCTTAATGATGAACCGAAGCTATATATTCGGTTGCTCGATACTTTTCATGACATTGCCTTTGCCCAAGGGAGCTATCTTGAAGCTTTTCAATCACGTCAAAAACAGCGATCGCTAGAGCAGCAATATGGACTGAGAGCTTTTGTCGGTGCAGGGATTTTGCAACCGAAACAACTTGCGTCTAATTCCAGAATTACCGATCTAAATGTAAGTGAAATTGCGGCTTCAGGGCGAACTCAAGATGTGGAATACTTAGTGGAGCGAGTTCTCTCGGTTAAGCATCAACTAACCGTAATCCATGGCGAGTCAGGGGTTGGCAAAAGTTCGTTGGTAAATGCAGGGCTAATTCCTGCGCTATTGCAGCGATCGCTTACAGGTCAAGAATTATTGCCGATTGAGATTCATATTTATACAAATTGGATCAATGCTATCTCTTTTGCCATCTATAAAAATTATGATCTCAGTAATGATGAAATAATTAAAGTATCCTCACCTCGACCCGAATTAGACGATCGCCGCGAAAATGGCGATCGCGAGGCCCTCAAGCTGCTTCATAAACTCAGGAAATTGGCAACTCAAGGCACGCAAACTATTCTAATCTTCGACCAGTTTGAAGAATTCTTTTCTACTTGCACCCATCCACGCGATCGCCAAGTCTTTATTGATTTTTGGCAAGCCTGTCTCAAAATTCCTCTCCTAAAATTAATAGTCTCACTTCGTGAAGATTATCTCTATTTGCTACTAGAGCTAGAATCAGCCCATGTAGAAGTCGATATCTTGAGCCGCAACTTCCGTTATGCATTAGTTAATCTCTCGATTGCCAATGCCAAATTCTTAATCGAAAATATTACAGAAAATGCCAACTTTCCCCTTGAGTCGGCCCTAGTTGATCAATTGGTACTCGATTTGGCAGGCGATCGCGGCTCAATAAGACCAATAGAGTTGCAACTAGTCGGCTCACAATTACAGGATCGCAACATCACCACCCTCGCAAATTACCATGCGGCTGGAGCCAAACAACGCCTTGTCGAACAATTTGTTGAGGAAGTAATTCAAGCCTGCGGCAAGTCAGCTTTTATTGCCCAACAGGTACTACTTCTGCTCACGGATGAGCAAGGCAAACGACCATTGCATACATACAATGATTTGCGAACAGGGCTTCTATCTTACTCCACTAATACTGCCGATCTCGATCTGGTTTTAGAAATTTTAATTGGATCGAGGCTAGTTTTCCAATTACCTGAAGCACAGAGCAACCGCTATCAACTGGTACATGATTATCTAGTGCCATTTATTCGCGCTAATCAAGAAGTTGGTTTACTAAATGAGTTACGAGAAGTGCGTTCCTTTGCTCAACGCAGTCAAACGAACCTCTATCGTTTAACTAAAATCGCCCTAGCTGGGACATTTCTGGGTTTAATAATAATGGCGGGTTTAGCTTTTCAATCAAATCGCCAACGTCAACTTGCCGAATTTGGTCAAATCGAAGCGCTGATTTCTTCGGCAAACTCTAACTTTGCACTTAATCGTCAATTAGAATCACTGACGACAATTGTGCAATCTGCCAAAAAATTAAAGGTAACAGACGAAGTGTTAGACAAAACTAGAATTGAGCAAGTAACCTTTCAATCTCTGCAAGAGATCGCCTATAGCATTCGTGAGCGATATCGGTTTTATTCACCGAAAAGAGATTCGCCATTTTATGCAGCAAAATTTAGCCCCAATGGGAACATGCTCGCTTTGGGGAGCTTTGACGGTAGTGTGTATCTATACAAAACTAATGGTGATTTGATTTCAAGTTTAGTCGGCTTGCAAGCAAGTGATATTCGCGGCTTAAGTTTTAGTCCTGATGGCAAGAGGATTGTATCTTCAGGCAAAGGTGAAAGTGTGCGGATTTGGGATATTGGGAATGGGAAGTTAATTAGTAAGTTCTATGCTCACCAAGATGATATCTTTAGAGTCCACTTTCATCCTGATGGGAAGAGATTACTTACTGGCAGTAAGGATGGAACTGTAAAACTTTGGGATAGCGATCGCGGTATCGAACTTCTAACTTTGAGTCCTAAAAGTGCTGGCAATGACTCTCCAAACAAAGAGGATAGTCCTATTCAAGATACCAGTTTTAGTTCCGATGGGAACTTAATCGTGACTGCTAAAAATACCACGATCGCACTCTGGGACTTACAAGGTAACTTACTGACAAGTGCGATCGCCCACGATAAAGAGCTTTACAACGTGAGATTTTCTCCTAATGGCAAATATTTGCTAACATCGGGACAAGACGAAACCGTAAAACTTTGGCAGATTGTCGATCAGAATCGTCAAATTGAATTAGTGCGAACATTCAAAGGAAATTCAACAGATATATTGAGCTTAAATTTTAGTGCTGATGGTGAGCGAATCGCAATTGGAGCTCAAGATGGTTCGATCCAGATTCTTAACCTTGATGGAACTCTAGAAATGAAATTAGGCGGACATACTGAAAGCGTCTTTGACGTTAACTTCAGCCCTAATGGTCGATATCTTCTGTCTGCTAGCAAAGATCGCTCTGTCCGACTCTGGGATCTTAAAGCCACATTAATCAATACTCTATATGCACACACAAGCAGTATTTGGTCAGTGAATTTTAGCCCTGACGGGAAAATGTTTGCATCAGGCAGCGTTGATAAAAGTGTTCGCCTCTGGAATGCCGATGGGACTTTTAAACAAGAACTCAAAGGACATGAAGATACAATCTACGGCGTGAGTTTTAGTGCCGATGGAACAAAGCTAGTCTCCGCTAGTGACGACAAAACCGTGAGAATTTGGGATAGCAAAACAGGCCAGCTATTACATTTGTTGAATATTCATGGCGCTCGTCTGATTTATGCCACCTTCAGTCCCGATCAAAAGATTTTGGCGACCCTCGGATGGGATAAAAAAATTAAACTATGGCAATGGAATAACAACGACTATCCTCAACTACTGCATGTA
>JBBRQX010000326.1:0-3772 GCA_038225745.1 Pseudanabaenales cyanobacterium
AGGAATTGAGATTAACGAAGGTATCGATCTTTATGCCTATCGCCAAGGGTTATTTGTGATTAAGCCATCGGGAAATGTGGTGAAAATTGTCAATGATGATAAATTTAAGCCGCATAAATGGTAATTTTTAGATTCCCAATAATAATGATGGTTTAACAAAAAATGTCTGACATTTCAACTCAACTGCAAAGATTAGTAATTGCCAGTGGTAATGCTGGCAAGGTAGAAGAGTTTCGCGCTTACTTAGCAGACTTAGGCGTGACGCTGATTCCCAAACCTGACAGCATTGATGTCGAAGAAACGGGTACAACTTTTATTGAAAATGCTCATCTCAAGGCTTCTCAAGTCGCGATCGCTACTAATGAATGGGCGATCGCAGATGACTCTGGACTAGAAGTAAGCGCCCTCAATGGCGCTCCAGGCGTACTATCGGCAAGATATGCTGACACAGATAGCGATCGCATTAATCGAGTTTTATCGGAACTCGGCGATCAGCCTAATCGGGAAGCTCAGTTTGTCTGCGCGATCGCGATCGCCTCACCCGATGGCGCGATCGTTGCTGATGCTATTGGCATTTGTAAAGGGGCGATCGCTGAATTTCCACGCGGTAAGGGGGGATTTGGATATGATCCGATTTTTTTAATACCAGAGCTTCAGCAAACCTTTGGGGAAATTTTGCCAGAGGTCAAAGCCAAGATTAGCCATCGTGCCAATGCGCTCAGGGTATTGCGCTCTAAATTACAATATTTTTTAGATCATTAAGCCATAAAACTCAAAAAGTAAATGCAGCGCTCCGCGCTGCATTTACTTTTTGGGTTTTGAGTGGCGACAGCCGTTTGCTGTAAAAATTATTCGAGAAACATTGCTGGCTGTGCCACATTATTTCGCGTAATAATATCAATTAGTTCCTGCTTAATCTCTTCAGCGCGATCGTTATCAATTTGACAAGTACCCGCATTAGCATGTCCACCTCCTTCATACCTCAACATTAATTCACCAATATTAATAGAACAATTACGATTAAGAACTGACTTCCCAAGGGCAAAAACAGAATTCTGTTTTTGCCTTCCCCACATAATATGCATAGAGATATTGCACTCAGGATAGAGTGCATATACTACAAAACGATTGCCAGCATAGATCGTTGATTCATTCTGTAAGTTAACTATGACTAACTTATCGTGAACTTCCACACAATGTTGAATTTGTCTTTTAAAAATTTCCTGCTGCGTAAAATAGAGTTCTACACGTTCTTTAACGTTCGGAAGCTCCATAATTTCTTCAATAGTCATGCTCCGACAAGCTTCCACCAATTCCATCATCAATGCATAGTTAGAAATTGTGAACTCTCGAAATCTCCCCAGTCCTGTTCGAGAATCCATCAAAAAGCTCAACAATACCCAACCTTGAGGATGGAGAATGTCATCAAGATCAAATTGAGCGGAATCACATTTGTCCACCGCTTGCATCATTGCTTGCGAAATCTGAGGAAACTTTAACTTGCCACCATAGTAGTTGTAGACAACTCTCGCCGCCGATGGTGCTTCCCCTTCGATAATATGATTTTCAGGAGTATCATAAATTCGCATCGTCTCACTCGTGTGGTGATCGAAGATTAAATGTGCACCTTCTATATATGGCAAGTTGGTCAAAATATCGCGATCGCATACTTCCACCTTACCGTCCTGCACATCTTTAGGATGCACAAATAAGATCTCATCGATCATATCAAGTTCTTTAAGCAATACGGCACTAACAACACCGTCAAAATCGCTACGGGTAATTAATCGATATTTTTTGGTTGTGGCTGACATAAGCAGAGGCTCTTGATAATATTGCGATTTTATTTATAACTATAGCGCCTTGCGCTCTAGCTATTAAAATCCGCGCACGTCTTGCGGTAAAAAAGCGCGATCGCTTGGCAACATCGCCACAGGCTCAGTTAGAGTAAAGTCTCCTCTTACAATCCAGCTTTTGAGAGTTTTAGCCGCTTCTTCTGACAAATGCAAACTTGCTAGAGGCGCAGTCCGCACTGTTTCTCCTGCGATCGTGATTTTGCCAGACTTGAGTTGAGCATAGGAAACAGAACCAAAAATCGGGCGCACTCGCCGAGGAATCGAAAAATCGATTACGGGTGCAACAAGCTCTTCATCTAGCACTGACGCTCTAGCGACTACCTCTTCATTAATCACAGGAAGCGGCACAGCCACACCCATCATCAGGGATGCTCCATAATTACGGAAGTAGCAGCCACGCACCCATTCTGGAGTCATTTGCTTAGCATCCCCAATTAACGCCAGAGTTGCCGCAGGTCCAATAGGCGTGCGATTTTCTAAACGCTTCTGCAATGGGAAATGTTGTGTTCCTTCCCAAGCCACATAGCCAATCCCACCGCCCATAAAGATGCGTGTGCCAATACCAATCAATTGCAAATCAGGATCATTCCACAAAGGCGAAATCGCCCCCGGATTGGAATATACAGCATTGCCTAAGCGTGGCTGAAGGGGACCTAAATAAGTATAGAGAGTATCTTCGCCGCCATTGACACCGACAATAAAATTCTGGTAAAGATTGCGAGGATTAAATAGATAGAACTGATTAATAGAATCTTTAGTAATCGTTGTTTCAAAATTGGCGCGAGGGTAGCAATCATTGGGATGCCCGATCGCTTTAAAACTTACGGTCTTACCTGCGATCAAATCGGCGATCGCATGACCACCACCCCGAAATTGCGGCGCTTCATCACTAGGATCAGCCTCTTGGGTTGCGCCCAAATAAATATCGACTGCCCCAAACCCTGCATAGGCAGGTACACCATCGATCCAACAAGTCCGAATCTTGATCGGTGGATCGGTATGTCCTAAATTAATAATTGCCCCCGATGACTCCATCGGCTCGAACGTGCCTGTGACAATCACATCTACCTGTTTCGCCGCTTGCGTTACGCCAACTTCAGAGACAAGGGCTTTGAGTTCGGTAGCGGTAAGGACTTTAGCCTTGCCAGCTTTGATTTTGTCGTTAATATCGGCGATCGTTTGGGACATAGAACTTTGCTAAATTGCAGTCATATAGCAATATAGCGCTTTATGAGGGCATTCTATTAGCTTTTTTGTTTGCGAACTAATCTAAACGCGAGAGCGATCGCATCATATTCACCCACAGCGCGATCGCACCTTACCCTTACTCTGACAACTAATCAAGCAAATTCTTTACGGCTAGATTTATCTCTTTGGCAAATGCTGGTATGGGTAGAACTTGGTTTGGTTCATCAAACACTTCAGTTTCTTATTTCGGACGATAGATAAATACAGCTCTATCATCTGGATCAATTAACCAACCCATCTCAGTCCCAAATTTGAGGCAATATAGAATATTTTTGGTTACTTTTGCTTGGGAGATAGAATTTCAATTGTCCAATCAGGTGCATTAGAGAATATATTAGCAATTTCTCCATTCTCATCGCGAGGAATGCGACTCCAAATAAAGACAGAAATAAGCGAAATGCATGACGCATCGATAGACTCGATTAAGCTCTTGCCAACCGATGTCATTTGCGGATGCTTGTTTGGTGAAGATGTCTGAGCAAATATCGAATAGCACGGTGATGACGCTGGATAGCGATTTTAAAATATATCGCAAACGCCGTAATGAAGAGATTCCCGTAATCCAGCCCTAATATTTCTTATTCCTACTTTTTCCTTGAGCCTATGGCAGACGCAAAATTGTTAGAGATAATCGCAAGAGCCGATCGCGAAGTCTGGACTGAACTCGA
>JBBRQX010000327.1:0-3771 GCA_038225745.1 Pseudanabaenales cyanobacterium
CAATGTGCCACGGATCTTGCCTTCAGCTTCAGGCTGACGGGCAATACCTTCGACAGCGCGGCTAGCTGCTGTACCTTGTCCAATACCAGGTCCAACTGAACCAAGACCAACAGCGATGCCAGCGGCGATTACGGATGCTGAGGCTACTAATGGATCGATCACGTTCTTTTTCCTTCTGATTATTTTTAAGTGTTTACATATATGGGAAGTAGACTATGGGAAGCGAACTTCCCGCAATCAATTGTTTGGATAGAGTAAGCTCAATGCTCAATCATGTCCTTCGTCACCATGCCCTTCCATCGCTTCACCAATGTATGACGCTGCCAAGGTTGCAAAAATCAATGCTTGGATGGCGCTGGTAAATAGTCCCAGAATCATCAATGGCAGAGGCACAAACAGAGGTACGAGGAGAACCATGACCCCCACAACTAGCTCATCTGCGAGGATGTTTCCGAAAAGACGGAAGCTGAGTGAGAGAGGCTTTGTGAAATCTTCAAGAACCCATAAAGGCAGGAGAAACGGAGAAGCTTGGATATATCTAGTGAAGTATTCCAAACCGCGCTTACTCAATCCAGCATAGAAATAGGCTAAGGAGACTAATAATGCTAGGGCGATCGTGGTATTGACATCACCTGTCGGGGCAGCAAGCTCACCTTCAGGTAATTCGATCAATTTCCAAGGAACTAACGCTCCCAACCAGTTCGATGCGAAGATAAACAAGAATAGACTACCAACAAATGGCACCCATTCTCTGTAGTGCTTTTCGCCAATCTGGTCTTTGGCGATGCCCTGAACGTATTCCAGAGCATATTCCATGAAATTTTGAAAACCTGCTGGCACACGTTGGTCAGCTTTGGCGGTGCTAGATCCGATGAGCGCAGCAACGAGTACTGCACCCATGACAATCCAGCTCACGATTAGCACTTGACCATGCACGGTGAAGTTGCCAAACTCCCAATAAAAGTGTTTGCCCACTTCTAAGGCGGCGATATTGGTTTTATAACCAAAAATTACTGGATCGATCATGTTCGATATGTTACAACCTGTAGGAGGTCAAATCAGCAAGAATAAAACCCGTTACTCAAATTAAGCCTTACTCAAATCTTGGACAACGATTACTAAAACCGCAACTTTGTAAGTCATGAAGCCGAGAAATGCTGGCAAAATTTCCAGATATTCTGATTTGGCAGCGATCGCAATCAAAATCACAAATAAACCAAGTCGTGATAAACCAAGACCATTGGACTCGCCACCTAGTCGATCTACACTTTTGGTCAGCATTCTGAAATAAATCGTGCCGACTAACGACCCCACACCATAACTGAGGGTGATCTTCCAGCCGTACCAAAACCACACCACTAAGCCAATCACGACTCCAGAAGCAATGGTAAGTACTAACAGCTTAAACTTGAGGCGATCGTAATCTTCCATGCCATCAGAAACTGATGCGGATGAGTTTTCTACAACCACTTGCGAAATTATGCTGCTTTTTGCGGGGATGATCTTCACTGTTGACTTTTGCGGTTAACTTTTAGCAGCCGTTGCTGATTACCTGAGTGGTTTGAGTGAAGAAATGTCACTAAAAATAGTAACCAAAACGGGTGTTCAAAAACTTGGATGTAGCTGCCTACACCGTTGCTAAGCATATCACGCAAGATGTCACATTTGCTTTACAATTCCGCGTACAGATCTTCGTATAGCTGTTGCCAATAAAACCGAAAAGAGAGTGGCGGCGCTCCGCGCCTTCCTCTTTTCGGTTTTTATCTGTCTTGATACAAGTGGCGACAGCTATATAGATAAGTAGGAGCCAGCACAAATCGCTCCCTTTACTTTTTTGGCGGAACTTTTGGTAAGGATTTCGTCTATGTTGGAGTGTTAATATATCAAAGAGTTTTAGATAAATCCTTAAAATTTTTTAAATATTTACCTAAAATTCATTACTTTTTTGTGAGCATCAAGAATTTGCAACCTATGTCCACATCTTTCGCTAAGCCTCGCCCGTTTCGGTTTGCTTTCCAAGCCGCAGTTTTGTCTCTTGTCTCCTCTGCTGCTTTGCTGCCTTTGGGCGCGATCGCGCAAAATACTTCAACCCAGAAGCTTCTAGCACAGACACAGCCTGTTACCGCTCCCCAAGCTCAGCCTCTAGAGCCTACTAAGCCAAATTCTCTTGAGAGTAGTGTGTTTAGTATTTCGGGTGGGCAGCGATTGATGTCGGAGTCGATGGCCGCAATTGGTCAGCAAAATTACGATCAAGCTGTCACGAAGTTACAAGATGCGCGTCAAGTGTTTAACCAGTTATCGAGCTTTTATCAAGAGTTAACGACGAGTTTTTCGGGGATTGACAATCGTATTTCTGACAGTCATCGTCGTAAGGCTTTGCAAACGGCTCAATTACGCGATGATGCGACTTATCAGCTTGCAGTGGTATATCGTGCTAAAAATCAGCCTGAACTAGCTGTACCTTTGTTAATCCAGTTGATTCGTAGTCAAGCGCCTACTCGCGACTTGGGAGAAAAAGCTTATCAGCAATTGTTTGAGTTAGGTTTTGTGGATACTGCATTTGTCCGTCCCAACGCGGCGGCTCCTAAGTAACAAAAATAGCTTTGAAAGGGGGCAAGCTTCGTTCGCCCCCTTTCAAAACTAAAAAAGCAAAAGCCTCGCATTGCGAGGCTTTTGTTTATGTTGATTTTGCCCACCAAGCTAAGCCATAACGTTGGCTTGAAGTATTTGTTTGGGGCGATTTAAATACAACCCTGAGTTTGTACTTACCCGTGGAGGGTATTTTTATAAAAATATGCTGTAAGTTATCAACTTGACTAATCGATGACCAAATACTTTGAGAAATGTCGGTATCTGGCGATCGCATTAAATGTAATTCGATTTTATTAAAGCCTTCATCGCTAAAACCTTCGCCAATATCGAATAGCCCATTGCCATTTTTGTCATTGAGTTTAACTTGGCGATCCCAAGTTAAGGTTGCGGAAATAAAGCTATCGGCTAATAGTGGTTCGGCAAAAATATATTCTTGAAATTTATCAACTTCGACAATATTTGTATCCCAGCCGATCGCCGCGATATTACCTGCCGATTGCTGTCCTGCTTGATATTGCAAAAAAGCGCGATAGGCGTTGAGTTGCCCCGCGCCGAGATTGCGACTGAGGGGAATTGTCCGACTGGCATAGGCTTCGGTATCGAGCCATGTTTTGCCAAGCAAATCGATAATGGTCTTGGACATACCAAGCATTTTGCCATCGCCGCGATCTTGGATCTTGTCAGCAGAATTAATCAGGACAGCTTTGATCAGTTCATGGCGACGCGCCTCGATGCTCCATTTGCCAGACTCGATCTGACGATTAGCATATTCATGTAAAAGAGCGATCGCCCCGACAACATGGGGCGCGGCAAAACTGGAACCATTGGCATTTTTAAATTTACTTTGGATAGTCGGGAGCTTGAGGTTATTACCCGGAGCAAGCAATCCGATTGATCGCCTACCATCGATGGGGCTTTCGACACCTGCCGTCCATTTACCGTCTTTATTTAGATCGCTAAAAACTTCACCTTGATCGTATTTGCCATTACCGTTGCGATCGAGGTATGGCTCATCAATCAAGTTGCCGCGATCGAATTGGCGATAAATGCCATCGACTTCATGGGTAAACCCAACTGTAAAGCCGTTATAAAGATCGGTGGGAATGGGGATACCGCCTTTACCTTGGTTTCCTGCGACGATTGGCACTGTGTTGTAATTAGAAGCGACCCAATCTAAAC
>JBBRQX010000328.1:0-3767 GCA_038225745.1 Pseudanabaenales cyanobacterium
GCCGATCGCGAACAAATTTGAGCAATCGTGATTTGCGTCCTGAAGGTGTCCATGCGATCTCTACTTTGAGACTGAGATTTGCCCGATAGGGACTGGTGCGGACAATATGAGGATTTTCTAGTTGTAAACAAGTTTGTAATTCCGCAGTTGTCTCGCGATCGGCGGTGGCAGTGAAGGCAGCGATCGCAATTCTGGGATGGTGCTTGGGCTTTTGGGCACTCAAAGCCGATCGCACTGCACCTAAGCGGCGATAACTCGGTCGAAATGAGTCGCCCCACTGCACGAGGCAATGGGCTTCATCAAGCATTAACCCTGTGATTTTTAATTGGCGATCGCTGAGTTTTTCCCAAACAGGCGGACTCAAGAGCGTCTCTGGAGAGATATAAAGCAAACGAGTATTTGGAAGATTTCGCAAGACTTCGCGCCGCTCTATTTGCGATAGATTGCTATGTAAACAAGCGGCGGGTAAATTTCGCGATTTTAAGTCTCTGACCTGATCTTCCATCAGGGCGAGTAGCGGCGAAATCACCAAAGTCAAGCCCTCATTAAGGATTGCTGGCAATTGAAAACAAATCGACTTACCGCCCCCTGTCGCCATAATTGCCAAGCTATCTTGTCCTTGCAATAAACTCGTAACTATTTCACGCTGCGACGAGCGCAAATCATCATATCCCCAGATCTTTTTAAATGTTTGTTGAACCGCAGTCCATTCCTTAGATATTTCTGACATTTTGGTTAATGCACTTTACGACAAATTAAATCATAAATTTTAGTTAAAAATATACTTTGGTGATACTTTTAGTTAAGGATTAAATTTTTTATAATCAAAAAACCTTCAAAAGCTCTTTGTAAAGGGGAATTATTTAGGTGAGACCAAAAGAGCCATTTACTCTTGAGACCGAAGAGCTATATAACCACATACTTACAGATGAAGACCCACAGGGTGTTCGCAATTTTTTGCTGCACAGCGTGACTTACTCGCTAGGGCGGGGGGTGGGCAATTCAATTATTCTGCGTTCTAACCTCGTATCTCGCCAACATGCGACTTTATTGGTAATAGCGGCGAAGAAGTCTTCATGTTTTTTTAGAATAATTGACGGCGACCTTGATGGTAAACGTAGTACCAACGGCATCTTAATTGATGGCAAAAGGCGATTTTCGCATGTATTGTCTCACGGCGATGAGATTATATTTAGCAAAGATACTAGAGCCACATATCAGGTGATTAGTGCGATCGCAAATATCCCTACAATTAATACGCCTAAGAGTAATAGATCTCAAAACAATATTTCTGAACGTATTAATCTCAACACAAGTTATCAAACTTTTGGCGAAACTGAGATCTTTGAGCTTTCTCCCTTACAATCTATCTCTGATCAAGATTTATCTATTTATGTTCACGAAATTATCAATCAATTCATTTCATCACCAGAATTGAATCCCCAACCGATTATTGAGCTAAATCTCATGGGGAAAATACTATATCTTAATCCTGCGGCTTTGTCTCAGTTTCCTGACCTTGAAGAGATACAAATTAATCATCCTTTACTTCAAGAATTGTTGAATCAAATAATCCCGTTAGTTAATCCTATTTGCAAATTTTTTATGCGTGAGGTAATGATTAATGGCAATATATTTGAAGAGATTATTCATTTTATGCCATCAAATGAAGTGATTCGTGTTCACATATGTGATGTTACTAAACAGAGAAAAGCAGAAGCGATCATATCTTATCAAATTGATCATGATACGCTCACAGGGTTGCCAAATCGAAAATATTTGTATGAACACTTAGTCGAAGTTGTTAAAAACTTAGAAGATAAGAGACAACAATTTGCAGTTTTATTTCTTGATATTGATCGTTTTAAGTTAATTAATAATTCTTTAGGTCATAGCATCGGTGATTTGTTACTTAAAGCTGTTAGCGATCGCTTAAAGAATTCACTAAAACAGGGAGACTTAATCGTGCGCTGGGGTGCAGATGAGTTTGCGATCGTAGCTAAGAACATTAATTCTCCAGATGTAGTTGTGCAGATTGCCGAAGCGATGATTCAGTCTCTGACTGCACCTTTTAACTGTGGTGGTCATGAAATACATATCACAACTTGCATTGGTGCAAGCATTTATCCAGATCATAATATCGATGTTGAAGGGCTAATTCAAAATGCTGACATGGCGATGTATAAGGCTAAATCTGAAGGTCAAAATAGCTTTCAGTTTTATATTCCAAATATGCAGGAACAAAGTTTTCAGCGACTATCAATGGAAAACAATTTACGCAGAGCGATAGAAAATGATGAATTATTAATATACTATCAACCTCAAATCGATCTAAATACAAATAAAATCGTTGGGCTAGAAGTGTTAGTAAGGTGGAGACATGTTACTTTAGGTTCTATTCCACCAGCTAAATTTATTCCCCTCGCTGAAGAAACAGGCTTAATTATATTGATCGGGGCTTGGGTATTGCGCCAAACTTGCTTACAGGCGATCGCATGGCAAAAAATGGGCTTTGCGCCAATCCAAATTGGCGTAAACTTATCGGTTAAGCAACTTCAACAAAAAAGTTTTCTATCTTCTCTAAATCAAATTCTAGAAGAAACAAATTTCGATCCTCATTATTTAGAACTAGAAATTACAGAGGGGATCATGATGGACAATATTGAAGAGAAAATTGTCCTGTTGAATGAGTTTCGGAAGATGGGTATTCGCTTATCAATCGATGATTTTGGGACTGGTTATTCATCTCTTAGTTATCTCAGAGATTTGCCAATTGATACGCTCAAAATTGATCGTATTTTTATTGAACACCTCGCCCACAATAAGCATGATCAAAATATTGTCGCTTCAATTATTAATTTATCGCACAGCCTGAATCTAACTGTGATTGCAGAAGGTGCAGAGACGAAAGAGCAAGTTGATGTCTTGCGATCGCTAGGCTGCGATCAGATTCAAGGCTATTTTTTCTATAAACCTTTACCTGCTGATGAAATTGAGACTTTATTGAGGTCGCAGGGCGTAACCAAACCAAATATGAATTAAAACGAAAAGCAATGTTTTTTGTCTTTAATTCATATTTACTCCCTTCCCAGTGAAAGATTAGACGTTGCGGCGCGGAGCGCCGCAACGCTAATTCTTGGGCTTTAATGTCTATTTTTATACTGGGAAGGGAGTATGTACCGCGTCTAGAATGAAACCCGTACTGTGGCTTAACCCGAAATGACGTTACTTGATTTAACAAATATCGCACAATAGAAACTCACAGAATCGCATATTAAACCTATGACTCATCCTCTTCTCTCATCAGTTAAGCTCGGTCGTTATACCTTGCCAAATCGAATTGTGATGGCTCCCCTCACGCGCAATCGGGCGGCGGCGGGCCATGTCCCTACCACACTAAATGCCTTGCATTACGAACAACGGGCTTCGGCAGGTTTACTGATTACTGAGGCTTCACAAGTTTCTCCGCAAGGCTTGGGTTATCCGAACACTCCTGGTATTTACTCAACTGAACAAATTGCGGGTTGGCGCTTAGTGACGGATGCAGTTCATGCTAAGGGCGGTAAAATCTTTTTGCAACTTTGGCATGTGGGTAGGATTTCGCATCCAGATTTACAACCCAATGGTGAGTTGCCCGTTGCACCATCAGCGATCGCCCCTGAGGGTGAAGTCGGGACATATACAGGTATGAAACCCTATGTCACACCTCGCGCTTTGGAATTAGCCGAAATCCCTGAAATTATTGAGCAATATTGTCTCGGCGCAAA
>JBBRQX010000329.1:0-3751 GCA_038225745.1 Pseudanabaenales cyanobacterium
CATTTTCAAAAAGCTCTCTATTAAACAAAAAAGCGGTGCATCGCGCCGCTTTTTTTGTTTAGAAAACTAAATCGATTTCTAGCTTTTTAAGATTGATTGCGTATAGTTTGTAGCCTGACATATCAGAAGTAGCGATCGCTAATAAATTAATATCAATCGGCGCGATCGCGGTAACTTCACCATCAATAATCAAATTATTAATATTATTGCCGCGTAAATCTATCAAGATTAAAATCGTTTGATCGTGATTGTAATTAGCCGTAATTGCATATCCCCAAGGCGTAGCCACCATTAGTAAGGCTTCGTATTCTAAGAGGATTCGTATCAGTCGATAGGGTTTGAGATCGAGCAGAAATATATTTTTATGATTACCTGCTTCTAGCAAAAGTACGCGCCCGCCTGTAAATGTGGTGATTCCAGACGCGATCGCGACAGGTAGAGCCAAGCGATACATAATATTGCAACGCCGAGAAATAACGATCGCCCGACTTTCATTGGTTTCAGGTTTATTGGCGATCGCTAATAAATGATGTTGATCAAAAGCAATAATGCAGCTTAAGTCTCTAGTTGCAAACTCTAAGCGCATCGCTCGACCATAGACTAAATTACGGATTTCTAATTGCTTACCGATGCATACGGCAAACCAATCTCCATGAGGTGAAATTGCCCATTTGAAAGGTTGCTGTGAAGTTTGAGGCGATTGATATACAGATCTAGGTTTTCCTTGCCCAAACTGATAGATTGATCGCTTCGTGATCGCAAATAAAGTCTTCCGTGTAAAGGCGATCGCCTCAAGTTCATGTTCAGACTTTGTAATTTGCTCTGATTGGTCTAGTGCCAAACTATGCCAGTGCAATAAAAAGCTGGAAGTGCTGTAAAAACGAGATTTTTCTGTGCCAACTAATCCAATAATTTTTTCAGGTATGTTTTTCTGAGCAAAATATTCAGATTTTTTCGCAAAGAAAATCGTCGCACAAGTCCCCGCATCAAGCCCTGTCTTCACATGACTAAAATCTTCGGAGCGAATGGCCTCTAAATCTAGCCGCATCTCATGGGCGGAAGCGTATCGGCGCTTCGGTAGCTTTTCCAGCGATCGCGTGATCATGGCAGCAAGCGATCGGGGCAAACTATCAGGAATAACTACCCGTTGATTAAGATGAGCATTCATTAACTCGGTGGGCATTCCCGAAAAAGGACGCTTACCCATTAGTAACTCGTACAAAATAATCCCCACCGCGTAAATATCTGACCCTGCTGAAAACTGACCATAAAATCGCTCAGGAGCCATATATCCAGGCGAGCCAGTATTGCTACCATCAGCGCCAATTTCTTGGCTGAGGTGGGCAATTCCAAAATCAGAAATTTTCGCAAGCCATCCCTTAGCCGTAATCTTGAGTAGTACATTTTCGGGCTTGATATCACAGTGAATAATATTTGCCCCATGAGCATGTTCTAAACCCAGCAAAATATCATTAATTAAATCAAAGCATTGCTGTACGGATAGAGTCTTGCTGTGGTGCATGAGATCCCGCAATGTCCCACCTTCGCAATACTCCATTACTAAATAGCGATAATTTTGGTGATGCATTAGGGCCATGCAAGTAACGATATTTTCATGCTGTAAAGTCAACAGAAACCGTAACTCACGCAAAAGCTTACTAGTCGGAAATCGCTTGTGTTCCAGTTCCTTGAGTGCAACCAACTGGCCTGTATCTCGCATCCGCGCACACAAAACTTTGCCAAATTGCCCTCTGCCAACCAAGCCTAAGATCCGATATTTAGAAAACTGCGAAGCGGATTTGTGATTCATACGGGGATAATTCAAGTCTCAGAAATATCAAAACTTGCTGAGAGGTTAAGCTAAATATACCTTCTCTTACATAAAACAACTTAACCAGAACTCACGTTACAGCGCCTCGCGTTGTCACAGAACCCATATAAATTTTTTAAGTGCCGCTTCGAGACACTTAAAAAATTTATCTGCACCACTCAAATTTTCAACAGTCTGTAACATTAACAATATTTCCTGAAACCATACTGCTTCACATTTCGTTGCAGAACAAATAGAGAGAAGTCCAAAGATTGTCGATATTATGATACGAAGCGATCTAGAAAACGTAATATTTATCAACTAAATCCTTAGTCAAATTTATGAGTCAAGCCTCTGCATCCGCCGATGTCCCTAGCATGGGTCGTCGTCAATTTATGAATCTCATTTTAGGAGGGTCTGCGGCAGTAACCACCCTTGGTGCGGCTTTACCATTTGCCGCTTATTTTGTACCTCCCTCTCGCGGTGGCGGTGGTGGTGGCGTAGCTGCCAAAGATGCACTGGGTAATGATGTGATTGCTTCAAAATTTTTGGCAGATCATCAAGTAGGCGATCGCGTACTTGCACAAGGACTCAAAGGCGACCCCACCTACATTGTTGTTACCGACAACAAAGAAATTGCTTCCTACGGACTCAACGCAGTTTGTACCCACCTTGGTTGCGTTGTGCCTTGGAATGTTGCCGAAGAAAAATTTGTCTGTCCTTGTCATGGCTCACAGTACGACGCTGAAGGTAAAGTTGTGCGTGGTCCTGCACCCCTATCTCTCGCGCTTGCCCATACCGCAGTTGCCGATGATGTTGTGCAATTTAGCACATGGACAGAAACTGACTTCCGCACCAATGAAGCGCCGTGGTGGTCTTAAGAAAAGTATTTCTATAAAGTTTGCAAGCATTAGTTAATGATTAATGCCCCAAAATAATTTGACTGTCAATTCTTAAATCTTATTTAAATCACATTTGCATTTAATATATGAAAAAAGCTTTGTTCCATGCTAATCGTTTGCTTGTGGGAGTCAGTCTATGTATCCTTACAAGCTTAACGTTACTATTCGGGCTGAATACCCAGTCAGCTCTTGCCTATCCTTACTATGCCCAAGAAGCTTACAAAAGCCCTCGTGAAGCCACAGGTCGGATCGTCTGTGCCAACTGTCACCTAGATCAAAAAGGCATTGAATTAGAACAACCTCAAGCATTTCTACCCGACTCCGTATTTGAAGCAGTTGTCAAACTCCCTTACGACCATACCCAACAACAAGTAAATGCTGATGGCAGCAAAGCGAGCTTGAATGTCGGTGCAGTTTTAGTATTGCCTGAAGGTTTTAAGATTGCTCCTGAGGATCGTTTGTCTGAAGAGATGAAGGAAAAAACTAAGGATATTTATTACCAGCCATATAGCAATACTCAAGAAAATATCGTCCTAGTTGGCCCCGTCTCTGGTGATGATTATTCAGAAATTGTTTTCCCTGTCCTGTCTCCTGATCCTGCTCAAGATAAGAACATTCACTTCTTGAAATATTCTGTTCATGCTGGTGGCAACCGCGGTCGTGGTCAAATTTACCCAACTGGTGAAAAGAGCAACAATAATGAGTACACATCTTCTGTTGGTGGACTAGTTACTCAGATTAGCCCGATCGCACCTAATGAAGATGAAGGCATCTATGGAGGTTATGAAATTTCTGTTCAAACTTCTGATGGCAGTATTGCCGTTGAGAAAGTTCCTGCTGGTGCTGCACTAGTCGTCGAACCTGGTAGTGAAGTTACAGTCGGTGCGCCTTTAACGACAAACCCCAATGTTGGTGGTTTTGGTCAAAGAGATGGCGAAATCGTTCTTCAAGATCCTCGCCGCGTTCAGTGGCTACTAGCATTTTTTGCTTCTGTAATCGTTACCCAAATTTTGTTGGTACTGAAGAAGAAGCAAGTTGA
>JBBRQX010000330.1:0-3739 GCA_038225745.1 Pseudanabaenales cyanobacterium
CGCTTCATTTCTGCAATTAATTGCAGAATAATTCGAGCGTCTTCGGCATAGGGAACTCGTTGCAAGTAGTTTTCGAGATCGATCATTGCTTCAGTGTGGCGCTCTAGTTGATAACAAATTAAGCCGCGATCGCGACATTGAGTTGGCACATCAGGATTTAGCATCAGCGATCGCTCGATCGCTGCCAATGCTTTGACTGGTTCACGGCGGCGCAAATAGATCATCTTCAGATTATTGAGTAAGCGATCTAAGATGCGGCGAATACTGACAGGTTCAAGGTATTCGGGCTGAAGCGGGGTTTCGTACCCATATAACTGCGTTAATTTTGCCGCACAATCTTCAGGAAATAGAATTTCGCCTTTATTGTAAGGATCGATAAATATCTCTAGATCGGGATGCTGCGGGCGAATAATAAAATGGGCAGGAAAACTAATCCCTGACATTGGAAAGCCAAGGCGATCGCCAAGCAGCATATAGACAAGCGATAAGGTTAGGGGAATGCCCAAACGCCGATCTAACACATCGGTGATGAAACTATTACGCGGATCGTAATAATCGCGATCGTTGCCACAAAAACCTTGTTCGGCAAATAGGTATTGATTAATTTTCTGCACCACCTTGAGCGGGTAATGAATTTTGGCAAGCCTCGGCTGCAAATCATCAACCATGCGATCAAAAATTTCACGATAATGTCCAAGATCCATCCGTGGATATTCTTCCCATGCGATCGCTAAAGCTCCTTCGAGCAAATGGTCAATCGACATTTCATGATCGGGGGTGTGGGCAATTTGCCAAAATTTTTGCCGCGCAGGAGAAAGAGTTAACACGATGTTCTTATCAATATCAAAATTTTTAATAATTTATACAGCGCCCTGCGCTGCCACGGAAACCAGATAATTTTTTAAAAGTGCCGCTTCGCGGCACTTTTAAAAAATTATTTGTATTACTCAAACCCTTAGTAAGCTGTAATTCCGCCTTTGGCGGAATTACAAATCTAGTTAAGTGTGTATACCTGTCCGCTAAACAGAATGCGGGTAATGCCTTTTTGGACGAGTTGGGGGCGGGTAATCTGGATTA
This sequence comes from Pseudanabaenales cyanobacterium, assembly GCA_038225745.1. Classification (GTDB taxonomy): domain Bacteria; phylum Cyanobacteriota; class Cyanobacteriia; order Pseudanabaenales; family Pseudanabaenaceae; genus Pseudanabaena. Next base: position 1,078 of record JBBRQX010000330.1, read on the forward strand.
AATCGCTAGGAAACTTAATCACGCGCTGATTATGATGTGAAAAACGCCTTGCCACACGATGATTGTCAAAAATCGGAATTGTTTTTGACAGTGACTCTTCAGGAGGAATTGCACCGAGATCTTTAAAATCTTTGAGGGGGCGCGTAATAATCTCGGCAATGCGATCAACGACAATATAACAAATTTGCGGTAAATCAGCCCGATCTAAGGGCAAAATCTCAAGGCGATCGCTGATGCTACGACCATTACTTAGCTCGGCGAACATTGGTAAGCCAGCATCTTCTTCTTCGTCTAGCTCATCTTCAGCAAGTTCGAGATTATCCTCATCAACCAGATCATCTTCAATATCTTCTAGTTCATCATCATCGAGGTTAGCTTCAGGCACATTTAGGATTTCATCTATGTCATCCATCGCGATCGCCGTTTCATCACCTTGGTCAAAATTGTGGTTGCTATCTTCTAGAGTCAATGGCAAATCATCGGGGATCAAGGCAAGCTGATTTACTTGAAATCCGCCAATATCGTAATTTATTCGCGATCCTCTTTTCCCTTCAGCCTTTTTGTGACTCACTAATATTCGATACTCATCAGCAGGGATTAGCTCTTGTAGCAGTCGCAAGACTGTACTCGTACTAATGCCAAACTGTTTCGCCAACTGAGTCGTCGTCGCATCGGACTGACGATAGAGGCGAAGTATTTCTTGTTTATCATCCAGCGCAAGTTTAACAGCCATTGATTTGGAAGACCCAGAAATCGCATCTACGAACCGATCAATATCTTAACGCTTGAGCGTATAGGTTAAACTTTTACTAAGCAACTATTTGTAAAACTATAGGTGTCTGGCTTTCAAAAGTAATAGGCTCTATACAGCCTATTGAGGCTTTAAGGAGTACAGAGAAATTTTTGAAAGTGCTGCTTCGCAGCACTTTCAAAAATTTCTCTGGGTTTTATGTCAGCGCAAAGCGCTGTAAGTGTTTCGGGAATATTTAAAACCATAAATAATATGCTTTATGAGCAAGATTTTTATACATGGGCTCATCAGCAATCAAATATCCTCCGCCAAGGACAGTTTGATCGGTTAGACCTGCCGCATCTCATCGAGGAGCTAACAGATTTGGGTAATCGTCATTACGACCAGTTAGAATCTCGCTTAATGCAGTTAGTTGCTCATCTGCTCAAATGGCAAGTGCAACATTGGCGGCGCTCTAATAGCTGGCGAGCGACAATCCGTGTGCAAAGGACATCTATCGATAAGCTACTCCGTCGTAATCCTGGATTGAAGTCGAGGCTAGATGAGGCTCTGTCAGAAAGTTGGTCTGAGGCTAGGGACTTAGCGATCGCGGAGACAGATTTACCCGATGATAATTTTCCTGAGAGTTGTCCATTTTCGTTACAAGAGATTATGAGTCCAGATTTCTGGACAGACCCATAAACTTGATTATAGGATTACCAAAGATGACGACTTCACCTATATGCACAGCCCCAAATATTATCTATCCTGACAGTGACGGACAGCCAATGGCAGATAACACTCAACAATTTCGTTGGATTGTCTTGATCAAAGAAAACTTAGAACTGATATTTGCTGAATCTCCTGATATTTTTGTCGCTGGCGATTTGCTGTGGTATCCAGTCGAAGGTCATCCTGAAATCCGCGTAGCCCCTGATGTACTTGTAGCTTTTGGTCGCGCAAAAGGCGATCGCGGCTCTTATCAGCAGTGGCATGAGGGTAATATCGCGCCTCAGGTGGTATTTGAGATACTGTCTTCTGGCAATAGGTTAAAAGAAATGACCAAAAAGCTGCAATTTTACGATCGCTACGGTGTGGAAGAGTATTACATTTACGATCCCGATCGCAATGATCTACATGGTTTACATCGACAAGATAATCGATTAAATGTGATCGAAGATTTTCAAGTATGGACAAGTCCCCGCTTACAAATTAGATTTGCGATTGGTGATGACAGTCTGGAGATCTACCATCGCAATGGTCAGAAATTTCTCTCAACACTTGAGTTAAAACAACGATGCGATCGAGAAAGCGATCGCGCCGATCAAGAGCGGCAACGTGCCGATCAAGAGCATGAAAGGGCTGAGCGTTTGTTAGCTCAATTAAAAGCCTTAGGTATTCAACCAGATTAGTTTGCTCAGATATCTGAGATAAGGAACGGCTCTATAGGTGTTTCGGGAAGGTAGAATATGATATTTGCCTCAAAGCTTCTCCCGAAACGCCTATTCAGCCTTGGATCTTAACAACCTTGGCAAGATTCAAATGCGTGGCAAAGCAAGGCAGTGGGGACTCCCTACTACTTGCACTATCCTGAATCGACATGGCAAATGGTATGCATCAATCACAGTAAATTGTGAAGTGGTGCGTGAAACTGGTCTTGGATCGATCGGTTTGGATTTTGGTGTTACTCATGCTGTCGCAATGAGTGATGGCACAATTATTGATGCTCCTAAATTCTTGGCAAAAGCAGCTAAGGAAATTAAGGCTCTCAATAAAGAAAAACGCAGAAAGCGCTCTCCTAAACGCAAGAAGAAAATTAAAGCTTCTAAGGGTTGGCAACAGTTGACATAATACCTAGTTATACTTAGATTTAAGCCATATAAATCTGATAAAATCTATGGATAGCCTGATTGGCGAAAAGTCGATAGAATA
>JBBRQX010000331.1:0-3687 GCA_038225745.1 Pseudanabaenales cyanobacterium
GTGGATTAATTAGCGATCGCAATTTAGCTTTGAGCTATGTTGGATTTGAGGCAGTCTTGATTGTGCTTTTGGCGGCGGCGCAAAGGGGCTTAAATGTATCTCAATCTTTGCTGCGCGTGTTGTTAGGGCAGCGAGTGAATGTTTTGATTTTAGAAAAAGCACTCACTCTCAATCTCGAAAATTTTGAAGATTCAGAATTTTATGACAAGATGGCTCAAGCGCGATCGCAAGCTTCTAGTCGTCCGTTATCGTTGATTAGTCGCATCTTTGGTTTAGGACAATCAGCGCTGACTCTATTAACTTTTAGTGGATTGTTATTAAATTTTTCCGTTTGGGCAGTGATAGTTTTAGTACTAGCAGCAGTTCCATCTTTCATTGCCGAAACTAAATTTTCTGACCATGCCTTCCGTCTATTTCGATGGCGATCGCCTGAAACTCGACAGCAGCATTATCTAGAAACATTGCTAACGCGAGAGGACTATGCGAAGGAAGTACAGCTTTATCAATTAGGCGGAATGCTGCTACAGCGCTATCGTGATGTTTTTAATCGATTGTATGGCGAAGATCGCAATCTCACGATTAAGAAAGGAATTTGGGGCTATTTGTTGGGATTGCTGAGTACGAGCGCGTTTTATGCTGCCTACGCTTGGATTGTGATGGAGGCGATCGCGGGTAAAATCAGCTTAGGCGAAATGACAATGTACTTAGTCGTATTCCGCCAAGGTCAATCAACCTTCGCATCGGTGTTAACTTCTATCGGCGGCATGTATGAGGATAATCTTTATTTGGCAAATCTCTACGAGTTTTTGGAACGTCCGATTCCGCAATCTCAGGGCAGAATTACCATAGGAATTGAGCATGATGGGATTAGATTTGAGAATGTTTCTTTTTGCTATCCTGAGAGTCAAGAACCAGTTTTAAAGGATATTTCCCTGCATCTCAAACATGGTGAAAAACTAGCGATCGTTGGTGAAAATGGTTCTGGTAAAACTACGTTAATTAAGCTGTTGACACGATTATATGTCCCTAGCAGTGGCAAGATTTTGCTAGATGGAATTGATTTAAATGATTGGGATATTGATATATTGCGAAAAAGAATTGGTGTGATTTTTCAAAATTTTGTGCAGTATCAATTTACCGTAGGCGAGAATGTTGGTGTCGGTGATGTGGAACAAATTGATGATGATCAAAAGTGGGAAGTTGCGACTGAAAAAGGCATGGCAAAGCCATTTATTAACAATATGCCGTTAAAATTTGGAACGCAATTAGGTAAATGGTTTAAAGGCGGTCAAGAACTTTCGGGCGGTCAATGGCAAAAGATTGCGCTGTCACGAGCATTTATGCGATCGCAAGCTGACATACTCGTACTCGATGAACCAACGGCGGCAATGGATGCAGAAGCCGAAATGAGCATTTTTAATCATTTCCGTTCTCTCACTCAAGATCAAATGGTGGTCTTAATTTCGCACCGATTCTCCACAGTTCGGATGGCAGACAAAATCATCGTAATGGCAGATGGTAAAATTATCGAGCAAGGTAGTCACGAGCAGTTATTAGCAGCAGATGGACGCTATGCCCATCTTTTCACGCTGCAAGCAGCAGGTTATAAGTAATACCAAAAAGCTGTGGCGCACGCGCAGCTTTTTGGGTTTTAAAGTTCCTTTTAAGTGAGACTAGCCGTAAATAGACTGCCAATGCAAACCATACTGACCGCCCACATTGGCGATCGCAAAAATGGCAAATCCAGAACATAAAACAAGCTAAACAAAAATCTCGCAACTAAAAACGCAAGTATATAAAGCGAAGTTTTGTCAGATGCAGCATTGCTCACATAGGCAGTCAGCGCTGCCGCCGCGAATAGTGCAAATGCCTCAAAAGAATTTTGGTGCGCCCATGTTGCGCGTTTGGCATACTCTGGCAAGCGATCAAACATCGCCCTTGGTGCATTCATGTCAATGCCAATACTCACCCGCCCATAAGCAACGACTAGATAAGGCAAATATACAAGCCCCGCCGCGATCGCAATCCCGTATAGCAATATCTGTGATGGAGGAATAGTCAAATTCATGATGTATTTAATAAAGTTAACAAAAGTTAATTTTATTTTAGGGCTATAAGCTTTCGATTGCCTCTATAGTTTTGCGATCGCCTCTAATGCTTAGAATGTCATTTTCGGCACTGCTACCGATTAAGTTCTTTCCATCTGTAAGCATAGTGACCGTGCAAAGGTTATCGAAGATTGTCAAACAATGCGATCGCCTATTTCCAATATCGGGCAGAAGGCGATCGCCTATCATCACAGTTAAAATGCGATCGCTAAAAGTCTATCAACCTGCGATCGCCCCTCATCACAATCAATCAGCGATCGCCCAAAAAGATCGCGCAACGCACTAACTTATCAATTACACAGACATAGGGCGCGTTACATTTACCCTACAAGATCGGCGATCGCCCCTCATCAAAATGAATTATTACAAACCTAATGTGTTTTTTAGAGCCTCATCAACATTTGCTGTTGATAGCGATCCGATCGCTTGATAGATTGCGGATGTTGTTATCGTGGCTAAGTTGTCAGTCATGACAACAGAATCAGAGAGCAATCCTGACTGCTGCCCTTCTGACGAGCTTAGCAGAATGGTAATGCGGCTAGGATGTCCCGCTCGAAACATCTGACTGGTAATCATTGCAATAATAATTTGGGGTAGCCCTGTCTGTAAATTATCCGCTTGTACGATTAGGGCAGGGCGGGTTTTGGCAGATGTCAAGTCAGAATTTGGGAAGGATACTAGGACAATATCGCCTCGTTTAAAGATTGGCTTTAGCTGTGTCATAGTTATCGTAAATACTCATTTCGGGACTATTCCAATCTTCTGAGAAGGTGGACAAACTGGCTCTCAAGATTTCTGCTTGCGTCTTGTCAATTCCCTGCGAGGCTAAGTTAATTGTATTAACACTGATAAAAGTCACTATAACTCGCGTTCCATCCTTTGCACCGTCAGGATTTTCCGCAAATTCTACTCGACCATTACGATAGATTCCTTCAACTGCGGTTAACATTTTTCGTTTTTCTAAGGTTTGTATGGAACAAATTCGGCTTTGTTACTTTGCTGTCTAAATCTCACTAAACTATTATAACAAGTACTGAATGCGATAATCACCTCTCATCAAAATCAAATAGCGATCGCAAAAAAAGATCACGCAACGCACTAATTTATCAATTACACAGGCATAGAGCGCGTTACATTTCCGTAGTCTAGAAGAACGGCGATCGCCTCTAACTGAAGTTGCTAACCGCTAAATGTTCAGCGAGAGAGTTTTGAACAACTGCTTGGGGAGTTACTCCTAAACGTTTTGCTTCTTGATTAACTAGCTCGATCATCCAGACTGGTAGCTCTATACTAAGCATTTTTTGAATAGCTAGAGGGCGTTTTGCTTGAGATAGGTCAAGCATTTCGATAATATCTTCTTTCCCATCATCAAATTTTTGGTCAAATTCTTTAGCGTTCATATAGGGCAACCTCTTGTATGCGTGAGCGACGGACAGATATAATCCGAATATTTTGATCGCGATAGGTGATAACCCCAGACCAGTACTTGCTATCTTTTTTACCAATAACTATAAATCGTGGCTCATCTTCAATCAATCGCTAAAACTAGTGTCTGGGACATACTACGAATCGCATTTCA
>JBBRQX010000332.1:0-3686 GCA_038225745.1 Pseudanabaenales cyanobacterium
GCCATTTGCTTGTAGTAGCGATCGCACTATACCCGCTTGACCAGACATTAGTTCAACGATCCAAAAACCAGATGGCATTAAATAATATGGCGCGATCGCAATTAATTCTCGAATCGCATCTAGTCCATCATCACCACCATCGAGCGCCAGATGTGGCTCATGATTAGTAACTTCGGGCTGTAAGTTTAAAACTTCAAGACTAGGAATATATGGGGGATTAGAGACTATTCCTGTAAGTTTATTCTTTAGATTTAAGTTGGCTAATGGCTCAAACCAATTGCCATGATGAAATTGAATTTTTACCAAATGTGAATCGCGCAGTGCGCGGTTCACATTTTTAAGAGCGTTACTTCTGGCTATTTCTAACGCGGCTTGGCTGCAATCAATTGCGTGAATTTGTGCTTGCGAAAAAAGCCGTGATAAGCCGATCGCGATCGCGCCGCTACCAGTCCCCAAATCAACCCAAATTCCATTTTGATAAATCTCATCTCGGCAATTCTCAGCAACAATATCAATAATTAATTCAGTTTCAGGACGCGGAATTAATACAGCAGGAGTAACTTGTAACTCTAGATCGCGCCATGCGACGGAGCCTGTGAGGTACTGCACAGGAATGCGATCGCTTATTCTTTTTTGCCAAAGGCGATCAAGATTAATTAGTATTTCGGGTGTAATTTTTGCCGAGATATTGGGCGATCGCAATCTCAAATCTAATTTATCTAAATCAGTAAGCCTTAAAATTAGCCAATCTAGTTCATATCTAGCTACGTTATTTTCCTTTGCTGATAAGAGATTGCGATCGTACCATTCCCAAAAATGCATAAATTAAATTTCACTCTATTTGAATACTTCCCTGTGACATCAGTTATTAGACAAAATGCTAAGGTAAAAGAGAACTCTATACCCTCAATCTATACTTCAACTCTAAAGATTATGACACCTCAAACCCAACCCAATAATCAACCTTGCAATAAACCTAAGCAAGAACCAATTCTCTGTCCTCACTGCTTGCGTACCAAAACTAATGGCATTAAATGTCAAGGCATTTGTGTCGCTGACAGTGGTTATTAATTTTCATACTTACCTAGTTATTGGTAATTAGTGCGTCGTAAAACGCTTTGAATCCTGCTTCTTGCAAGGATTTAACTGCAATTTCTTCGTTTTCGACCCAAAACTGATTGCCTAAGCGTACTAACTTCGGCATGTATGCGATCGATGCAATTACAGGAATTTTACAAGAATTGTCGGGTTCATTTCTCCCATAATTAGATTTACCATAGCTAGAATTATTCTTATGGGTATTGCCATAATTAGGATTGGGATTTAAAGCTTTTTTGAGTTGTTCCAAAACTTGCCGATCGCTAGCTTGTACTCGCGTTAGTTCGACTCGCACCATCCGCACTGACTCAATTGGCTGCATATCATCGATAATTAATTGAGTTTGCTCATCGCGGCGATCAATTTTGCCCCACACCATCAAACGTTTATCTTTCTCCAAAAGATGCTTAACTTTATCAAAGGTTTTCGGGAAAACGACAGCTTCCGTACTGCCCGTTAGATCTTCAAGTTGCACAATTGCCATGCGATCGCCTTTTTTAGTGACGACTTCTTTAATTTCGAGAATTAAGGCGATCGCCGTAACTACCTTAGTTTCTGAGGATTCAGGAATATCGCCAAGATTGATGGGAGCCATTAATCTCGCCGAACGGCTGACGACACTAAGCGGATGGTCAGAAATATAGAAACCTAGTAATTCTTTTTCGAGTCGGAGCTTTTCTTGAGAAGAGAAATCCTGTACGGGAGTCGTAGTTGGGGCAGTGTCAAAAGTTTTCGTATTATTGCTTTCACCAAAAAAATCAAAGATATTTCCCTGTCCCGAAGATAGCTCTTTGGCTCGCCGCGAAGCCCATTCCATCGTGATGTCTAAGTCATTCATCAACTGATGGCGATTTGGCTGTAGCAGATCGAGCGCTCCAGTTTGAATCAAGGCTTCTAAAGCTTTTTTATTCAGCGATCGCGAATCGAGACGACTACATAAATCTGCCAGAGATGTAAAAGCCCCAGCTTCCTGACGCGCCTGTAAAATTGCGGCGATCGGTCCCGCACCAAGATTTTTAATCGCGGCTAATCCAAATAAAATTCGGCTATTACGAGTTGTAAAGTCTTCACCAGAGCTATTAACATCAGGCGGCACAACGGGAATATTCATGCTGCGACAATTGGCAATGTAGCGCTGCACTTTGTCTTGGTCGCCACTGACCGAAGACAACAACGCAGCCATATATTCAACGGGATAATTAGCCTTAAGATATGCAGTCTGGTAGGTAACATATCCATAGGCAACGCTATGGGACTTATTAAAGCAATTTGAGGCAATATAGCCTTTATCCAGTAAAAAATTATGATCGTGGACTAAGCCGATGTCGAAAACACATTGTATCCCCAACGATTTACGACTAACGATTTTCATTTCTGTTACTCAAAAAATATGTGTAAATGTCAATTTACAGCGCTTTGCACTGTCATAAAACCTAGAGAAATCTTTGAAAGTGACGCAAAGTGTCACTTTCAAAGATTTCTCTATACTCCTTAAAGCTCTACAAGCTATACCTATTGCAAAGCAACAGACAGAATACTAACTAAGAATTAGCGATGCGGTGCAAAGCACCGCTTAAATATTTAGGAAAGATTATGGCTCAAAACCTTCTAGTTCAGGGACTTCGGCTACTAAATGTACACCCTGAATATATAGTGAGCGGCTATATTTACCAACATTTTCTAAGCGCAACTTGCCGCCTTGTTTTTTGGCTTGCACTGCCATATCGATCGCTGCACCTACGCCTCTACTGACGATCTTCGTCACTCCTTCAAAATCTAATACGATCGCCGATAGCTTACGTTCGATAAATGGTTGTACGGCTTGTCTGAAATATGGAACTGTGGTTACACTCAAAGCACCATTCAGTCTGAGAATAACTTGATCGCCATCAATCTGTTCAACGATCTTGAGTTCATCTTGTAAAAATGAGGAATGAGTCATGGTTGGAGAATGGGTTTGGGGATAGACAGAAACTTACTCATGCGGACTGTTGTACCTTGATCGGTCGATTCGATCTCGACCTTGTCAACCAGCGCTTTGATCATATGTATACCAAAACCGCCATTCTTGACACCAATCTCGGATATCAAATCAAAATCAGGAGGTGGCACACTATCAGCATCAAAACCTGATCCACGATCATGGACTTCTACAATTAGGCTGTTATGTGCTGCGAAAACTACAACTTCCACGTCAAGATCAGATGTACTGTAAAGAACTGCGTTAACCAGAGCTTCTGTAAGAGCCTGTACGACATCTTGAACAGCATCAGGACTAAACCGCATTTTTGTAGCAAGTACTTGGACTGCTGCAATAGGAATGTCTTCGATGCCTTCGACGGGTGGAATTGAGATTCGCAGCTTTAAAGGCTTCTCACTCATGGGGAGTCATTCTGTAGCTTTGATTTAGCTTTGCCAAGTGTAATATACCACAGGTTTTTAAACCTATCGAGTTTAGCCATAATCAAATATAAAACCCATATAAGCTGATCGGCATTTAAAATGCATATCGAAAACCAGAAGATGATTGTGCCGCGCCAAGCGCGGCACAATCATCTTCCAACTTAAAGGCGCATCAAATATAAGAC